>JBHAFO010000210.1:0-2726 GCA_041856145.1 Alloprevotella sp. | reverse complement strand
GTTGCCTGCGTTGTTGCCACGTCCTCTCCCAGCGTTAAGCCCTGGCAGACATCGATGCTTTGAGCAATGAGTTCGCGGGTGTAGAGCTTAGCCACCGTGAAAGCAGGAAGCCCCGAAAGGCGAATTTTGCGGTCTGCCAAAGAATTAGTTGCCAATAGACGCCGAATGTCCTCGCCCCGAAAGACGCCTCGCACGGGGCGGAAATGTGGTTTGGGAGATTCGCCTTCGCGCACGTTATAGTTTTGTGCCACAACGAGATCCGCACCGTGTTCCTCCTGCGCCTTTGCGAGAATCTCGAGGTAGGTGGGTTCGACATAGTCGTCGGCATCGAGGAAGGTCACAAAGGGCGCAAGACTCGCCTTTAGCCCATTCTTGCGAGCTGCCGATACGCCTTGATTGGTTTGGTGAAGGGTGCGAAAGCGTGGGTCGGCTTTTGCAAATTCGTCGCAGATAGCACCGCAGTTGTCGGGGCTACCATCATTGACCATCACCACCTCGAAGTCGGTAAATGTTTGTGCCTTCACGCTTTCCAAGCAAGCCCGCAAATATGGCTCAACCTTATAGACTGGAATAATAACAGATATGTGCATAAGGTCTTAAAGCTTGATGGCAAACTTCTTGAGGCGGTCATTGATGAGTTCGGCAGGGACGATCTTTTTCAGAACATCTGCTACTGCGTTGATCAGACGCTCACGCACAAAATCTGTGCGTACCACCAAGGAAATTTCCCGTACGACTGGAGGCGATTCAATGGGGCGCACGCCTTGGCGTTGTTCCGCAGTGAGGAATGGCAGGTGTAGTTCGGGAATGACGCTGTAGCCTCCATTTTCGTCGATGATGCGTACGAGGGTGTCAATAGAACCTGCCTCGTAAGTGCGGTTGTAGGGATGTTCTTTTCCGCAGAAGTTGAAAGTTTGCGAACGCATACAGTGCCCTTCTTGCAAGACCCATAGTCCCTTGCCCTCAATGTCCTCTCCAAAATGGTCTAAGGTGTTGGCAATTGCCCCTTCAGGCGCAATGGAAGCAGGCGAGAAGTAAGCCACGAAGTGCTCGTAATAGATGGGAATTTCAAAAACATCGGGGTTCTCCAATGGCGTGGCGCAGAGAAGCATGTCGAACTTGCCGTCCAAGAGTTCACGGAGGAGCTGTTTGGTGCGTCCTTCACTGATTTGAAGATCCACGTCAGGGCAGTCTGTTTTGAAATGATGCACAAAAGCGGGTACAATATAGGGGGCAAGCGTTGGAATGATGCCCAGCTGTAACGTTCCGCCTAAGGAGGTCGTTTCCGCTGCAGCCACCTCATTGATTTTCTTGGCGGCAGCTAATGCCACTTTCGCCTGCCGCACCACACTGTGGCATACCATCGTGGGAGTTACGGGACCACGTTTGGGACGGTCGAAAAGGCGGGCAGAAAGTTCATCCTCTATTTTAGAAATCATAGCACTCAGCGATGGTTGCGACACACCGCAGGCGTCGGCTGCCTGGCCGAAGTGGCGGAACTGATAGAGTGCCACCAAATATTCCATCTGTTGTAGGGTCATAACTTATCTTATATAATAGGCGCAACAAGCGTGCTGCGCCACGCTACTGCAAAGATAGGAAAAAGCTATTACTCTATAGCTTGAGGCTGTTGTCCAATATGATTGGAGACTGTAATTTTGCAGTACAAAACAACAAGTAAGTAACAAATTAACTCAGGTAGCTATGTCACAAATTGGCAAAGAGATTGTAGATTTTAAGGTTGAAGCCTTTGTAAACGAAGAGTTCCGCACCATCACAAAACAGGACGTACTCGGAAAGTGGTCAGTGTTCTTCTTCTATCCAGCAGACTTTACTTTCGTTTGTCCTACAGAGCTTCAAGACTTGGCAGATAAGTATGAAGATTTCAAGGCAGCAGGTTGCGAAGTTTACGCAGTGTCTTGCGATACACACTTTGTGCACAAGGCTTGGCACGACAACAGCGCTGCAATTAAGCAAGTGCAGTACCCTATGTTGGGCGACCCTCGCGGTGTTTTGGCTCGTGGCTTTGACGTGATGATCGAAGATGCTGGTTTGACAGAACGTGGCACTTTCATCGTGAACCCAGAAGGTAAGATTGTTTCTTACGAAGTGGTTGCTGGCAACGTAGGTCGTAACTCTGACGAACTCTTCCGTCGTTTGGAGGCTCTCCAATTCGTGGCAGAACACGGCGATGAGGTTTGCCCAGCTCGCTGGAAGAAGGGCGAAAAGACCCTCAAGCCCGGTATTGATCTCGTAGGTAAGATCTAAGACTTACCCACAGCCTTCTCTTGAAGGCTTGAGCTTTGGTTGTTGAAACTGGAGCTTTCTTAGAAATAAAATTAGGAATAAGTGTTTGTTTAGTAGGTATGGCGGAGCAATTAGCGAATTGTCTCCGTCATACTGTTTTTGTGAGAAAAAGTCACTCGCCCTATCGCTTTGAAAACTCCTGCTCCACTGCTCACCTCTTCAAGGGTTGGGCAGTGGGTTTTGTGCATAGACAGAATTGCTTGGAAGCGTAAAGAAATTTGACATGGGCTGTTGCTCTTTCAACTTAGTGCGCTTGGGTTGATTTTTTTACCTCCTGATGCTCAAAGTGCGAAAGGGGAGGGTGGAGGAACAAGGTAGATAATAATAAATACTTGCCAAAGCGTAGATACAGAAACGCACCGAGGGCGTAAGACTTTCAGTTGTTGGAAAGTCTTACGCCCTCGACGTGGAAAGGGGAG
>JBHAFO010000209.1:0-3452 GCA_041856145.1 Alloprevotella sp. | reverse complement strand
CGTAAGAAAACTTGTCTGGAGGCGCAAGAAAACTTTAGTTATCAGTGCAAATTATATAATTTGCACTGATAACTATATAGTTTCCACTGAAATCTATATAATTTTCAGTGGAAACTAAAGTTTTTCTCCGCCACTAAACGAAAATATCAGCCTGCTAAACAAAAATATTGGCGGAGGGAGGCGAGAATATCAGCCTACACACTCTTTCGGGACACTACCAGAAAACAATTCTCTTTCCTCTTTCTGCTTTGCCCGCTCGTAACCTCAATAGAGATGGCAGGGACAAGGTATTTTCGCCCTCATAATGACACGACCACCTTACAACTCTTTCAGATAAAAACCTTGCTCTTCTTTTTCCCTGAGTAACAGTCCGAAATTTCCCTTAAAAACTTTGTGTCTTTGGAATAGTTTTCCTAACTTTGCCTCGAACATCCATATTATATCCCTGTAATAGACCACTCTTTTTCAAGCCTAAGATTTTCATTTGCTGGCAAGAATAAGGATTATTTAGACACCAATACAATATCATTCATAGTATGAAAATGAAATTTGCTTATGTAGGCATTTTGGCCTTTGCTTTAGCGAGTTGTGGGAACAGCAGTTCAGGACTTCCTGAAGCAAGTAGCGACTACACTGTTGTGACTGTACAAACTTCTTCTTCTGACTTGAACACGGCTTACCCTGCTACTATCAAGGGTATGCAAGACACTGAAATCCGTCCAAAGGTGGCAGGATTTATCACAAGTGTGAGAGTCAAAGAAGGTGATATCGTTAAGGCAGGACAAGTGCTTTTCACCATCGACAGCGAGCAGTACCGTGCTGCTGTGATGCAGGCTAAGGCGCAGATTGCACAGATTCAAGCCAGCATTGCCACACAAGAGCTGAACGTGAAAAATCGCCAGATGCTCAACGAAAAGGGCGTGACCAATTCATACGATTTGGAGTCGGCAAAGAACACTTTGGCTTCGCTCCGTGCACAACTGGCGCAAGCGCAAGCCGCTCTGCTCAGCGCACAAGACAACCTCAGATTTTGCACCGTGACAAGTCCTTCATCGGGTGTTGTGGGCGAAATTCCTTATCGTGTGGGTAGCCTTGTAAGCTCATCAAGCCCACAAGCCTTGACAACTGTTTCTAACACGAACCAAGCCTACGTTTATTTCAGCATCACGGAGAAGGAAGCGCTGGAGCTTGCGCGCAACAGCGGTAGCTTGAACGAAGCCATTGCTAAGATGCCAGAGGTGGCATTGCAGTTAGCAGATGGAACAACTTACGGTTTGAAGGGTAAGGTATCGGCTTTGAGTGGTGTGATCGACCCATCTACGGGTGCATTGACCATGCGTGCCGATTTCCCCAACCCTCAACACCTGCTCCGCAGTGGCGGTACCGGCAACATTCTTATGCCTTCCAAGACCAGCAATACGCTCACAGTGCCACAAGCCGCAACGTTTGAGATTCAAGACAAGAAGTTTGTCTATATCGTCAATGGCGACAACACGGTTACTGCTCGTGAAATCACGGTTCTCTCGCAGAACGACGGTACGTACTACATCGTGACCAGCGGTTTGAAGGCAGGCGATCGCATCGTTACCGAAGGCGTTAGTTCGCTCAAGGGGGGGACAAAGATTACCCCTATCACTCCCGAGCAAGCTGCCAAGAACCGTGAAAAGGCAGCGCAAGAATTGAAGGAGGGCAAAATGTAATTCCCGCCTTGACAAAAGGTTTTCATAGCTACACAAGTTCGAGCCTTCGCCCCTTGGCAGGCTTCAACACAACGATTATAGGTAATGAATTTAGATAGATTTATCAATAGGCCGGTGCTCTCCACGGTGATTTCGATTTTCATCGTCATCTTGGGAACTATCAGCTTGCTGTCGCTACCCATTGCGCAGTATCCAGATATTGCTCCGCCAACAATTGAAGTAACCACTGTATATAGTGGTGCTAACGCCCAGACTGTACTCAACAGTGTGATTGCTCCTTTGGAAGAGCAAATCAATGGTGTGGAAAACATGGACTACATGACTTCCAATGCCACAAACACAGGTGTGGCAACTATTAGCATTGTCTTTAAGCAAGGTACAGACCCAGACATGGCGGCGGTGAATGTTCAAAACCGTGTGTCCATGGCTGCAGGTTTGATGCCAGCCGAAGTGACGCAGGTGGGTGTGATTACCACGAAGCGTCAGACAGGTATGTTGATGGTATTCTCCATCTACGACAAGAGCGACAAATACCCTGCCAGCTTTATCGAGAACTATGCGAAAATTAACCTCATTCCGCAGGTTAAACGTGTAAAAGGCGTGGGCGAAGCGGAGGTGTTCGGTGCAGACTATTCTATGCGCATTTGGTTGAATCCCGACAAGATGGCGCAGTATGGTTTGATGCCTTCAGATGTTACAACGGCATTGGCAACTCAGAACATTGAAGCAGCTCCTGGTAGCATCGGCGAGCGTAACAATCAGACTTTTGAATATACGCTCCGCTATCGTGGCCGCTTGCAAGAAGTTTCTGAATTTGAGAATATCGTTATCAAATCTCTGCCAACTGGTGAAGTATTGCGCATTAAAGACATTGCCCGTGTAGAGCTGGGACGTAGCACTTACAGCACAGCCTCTTTCACCAATGGGCACACCAGTGTGGCGAGCATGATTACGCAAACTGCAGGTTCTAACGCAACGGAGATTATCAATGAAGTGCAAAAACTCTTGGAAGAAGCCCAAACTTCCTTGCCCGAAGGCTTGGAAATTGCCGTTATTATGAATGCCAATAACTTCTTGGATGCCTCCATTCATGAGGTTATCAAGACGTTGATCGAAGCATTCGTGCTCGTGTTCATCGTGGTGTACATCTTCTTGCAAGACCTCCGTTCCACGATTATCCCAGCGGTTGCAATCCCTGTGGCCTTGGTGGGTACGTTCATTGTATTGGCACTTATTGGTTATAGCTTGAACCTCCTCACGTTGAGTGCCCTTGTCTTAGCCATTGCCATTGTTGTGGACGATGCCATTGTCGTTGTGGAAGGTGTACATGCCAAACTCGACCAAGGGTATCAGTCTGCTCGCAAAGCAAGTATTGATGCCATGCGCGAACTCGGCGGTGCTATCGTTTCGATCACCCTCGTAATGATGGCAGTGTTTATCCCCGTGAGCTTCATGTCGGGCACTTCTGGTATTTTCTACCGCCAGTTCGGTATGACGATGGCAATTGCAATTGCCTTCTCAGCAGTAAACGCCTTGACATTGAGCCCTGCTTTGTGTGCCATCTTCTTGAAGCCTCACGACAAAGAGCACCAAAAGAAGACCAGCTTCGTAGACCGCTTCCACAAAGGCTTCAACACGGTTTATGATAATATGCTCACGAAGTATAAGAAGATTGTGCTTCGCCTCATCAAGAAGCCAGCTATTACGCTCACAGCCGTAGCCATTTCAATCGTTGCCCTCGTTTGGACAATG
>JBHAFO010000208.1:0-9084 GCA_041856145.1 Alloprevotella sp. | reverse complement strand
GCATACAATCATATTAGTTATACTCGTTGTTCTTTTCTTACTCATCCTGATAACTGCTGCTCTGAATGTATGGGCTAAAAGCGAATCTCTTAGTTCTCCAGGATAAAAGTTTTGGGGCTCTTGCAAGAGAAGCTTCTGTTCATATAATTAAAACCTATACCTATGAATCGACTTAATTTCACGCTCTTATTATTCTTAATGAGCATCGTTGCATTTGCGCAGTCAAGCAAAGGACGTCTTTTCCCTAAAACAAAATCGCTGTCTGCCTACTATCAACAGTTGTACAAGCACAAGGACACGGGTCGCACTGCTTTAACGATACAGTTTCTGTAGCAGAAATGCGAGAAACCTTCTTCTTGTACAAAGAAAGAACTGCGCCTCCACTTGTTCAGCAAGATGATTCAGTACTACTTTTCAATAGTTCTGGTATTCTCATTGATAGCCCTTTCAAGAAACATCCGAAGAAGGAGTTTCGCTCTATTGCTGGGCACTGGGATTTGCATCGCGCAGGTACTCCTCTCTATCTGATAGAAGTAATGTATTCGCCTGCAAAGGAAACAGCGAAGATGGAAGGCAAGATTGCCGAGTGGTATTCAGGAACAGTCTGCGCTTTGAACGATACAGCAGATTATATGGGCTATAAAGTATCGCCTTTCTATCGCGTCTTCACCTATGATAAGGGACGCGCTGTTGAGAATTATTGGAGTAGCAATGTCCCCCTTTCGTATTTCTCCGAGAGAAATACTTACAGAGTGCACAATCCTCGCTGGTATCATTACACAGGTAACACGGCTTTCTTTTTTGGTCAGCATCTCAATTTCTTTGAAAGACCGAACGACTTTGAAGCCTATGGCGATAAAGAAGTCTATGAATTCTCGGTGTTAATATACCAAAAGGGAGATGGTTACGCCATTGAAATTCTTGATAGAAACGACTCCAGTAAATTCTCAAATTCTCTGATTAGCACCTTGTCGTGGTACGTAGAGAAATTGCAGAAGGAGGTGTTCCTGCCCTATTATACTATCGATAAGCGTATGCTTCCAGCTCGTTTTATAAGGTGCAGTATGATGAAAGAGGATGGTATGTGGAGGATTATTTAGACATCAAGCGCAAGAGAAGCCTTGGTGTTAAAAATAGAAACTTCGAGTGGTTTCGCATCTAAAAATAGCTGTGCGTTAATACTTGAGGGTGTATTTGCGAGTTGTGGCTGATTTCTGAAAAGAAATCAGCCACAACTCGTTTTAGGTACAGCTATCTAATGTTCACAGCCTGCCGCTAACTCCAAATTCTTGGGGGCTGGCATAAGGAATGAGGGCAGAGGGATCTGGTGCTTGTTCCAACCGAAGATGCGACGTTGAGGGGAGCTGATAATAGGCGATGCGGGCAGAGAGAATGCCGAAGCCTGCACCTATGAGAATGTTAGTGGAATGGTTCACCTGCAGTGAATGCGTGAGAGCTATAGTGCTGTTTGATGTTTCAAGGGTTATGTTTGCTGAGGGGAGTTTGTTTTCCTATCTGTGGCGAGCGAAGAGAAAGTTTTGTTGGAGAGAGGAGGGAAGAGAAACAGTGGGCGTTCTTATACGGCTACAGAGATGGGAGTAGAATTATGTTGTGCGTTCTCTAAACTCAGAGTTTGTGCTACAGCCCCTGATGATAGGGATAAGATGTTCTACAAATCTATATCTTAATAAATGTATAGTTTTTCGGTCTGTGTCTTGCCGGAAGAGTTTCAAGAGGAGAGGTAAGGGAGTAGAAAGAAGATGTGTGAGACAAAGAGGAGAGAGAGGAAAATTTGAGGATGGACGCATGGAAAGAAAACTTGTATAGAAAACTCGACCTAAAAAATGCGGAGATTTTGGGAGCTTTGTTGGGCTTCAGAAAGTCGGCAGAAGGTTTTTCTCTTTGTAAGAGTAGGGGGAGGAGGTGAGAAGAAAGCAAAGAATCTTATCTATTAAGTTGAATTGTGGGAGATGACTTAGAGTAATTCTTTGTTTTGGGCACCTGGAATAGGACGTGAGGGGCTAAAAATAGGGAATTATTGCTGAAAGCAAATTTTTTAGCGCAGATTTCAGTAGCCGTGATAATAGAGGTGGCGAAGTGTAAATCAGAGATTTAGAAAGAAAACTGCGCTCTGAGATTTTCTCAGAAATATCTCAGTGCAGAGAGGTCTTCGAATTTCTCTAAATTGAGGCAATAGGATGCAGAAGAGAATGCGTTATAGTTTATTTCAAGAATTCGATTTTTGAAATCAGAAAAACACTTCAATAATCGAAAGGTGAAATTCTAAAAGGAGAATTTATGTTATCTCTAAAAATGGAGATACGAGAAACGGAAACGAAATGTGAGATTTATGATTATGAAATGCGAAAATGGAAATTGAAATAATATAGAGCAGGGTTTTTATGGTCTATGTGCTTGTAAATCAGATTTATTTGTTGTGTCTTGTAAAGTGATAGAGAACCCTTTTCCCTATGTATAATACAGAGTAAGAGGATGCTGGGAAAAACTCCTTTAATAGTGGTTGTGTTTATCTACATATCAGGTAAATAGCTTTGTTATCCAGGAAATAGAATAGGGAAGGGGTGGCGTGAAATCGAAAGATTCGGATCATTGAAGGCTATAGGCGGGAGCGGGAATTCCAAATGGTAAATTCGCAAGTTCGTAGCTGTGAATTCTTGTTTTTGAGCTATGAAATTCTGTTTGCGAAATCCGAATTTAATGATTATCTTTGCATAGGATAGCTACTCAGGGAGACTTGGAAGATTGAGGGTAAGCACTCTCCTCGAAAATGGAGGGGTGAAATAGAAAACTCGAGACTATCATGGGTTGCAAAAAAAGCTCTTTGCTCTCTCAGTAAGGTTAGGCATAAAATCTGCGAACGGAAGTTTCAAGTGATAGGCCTATATAAAAGTTAGGTTTCTATTGCCTGCCTGAAGATGAGCATGAAGTAGAAGGTTTTTCTTGTAGGACAATTCATCATTGTGAGGAGCTATAACAGCAATTTTGAGATGCTGGATAAAGTTTGGGACGATTGCTTACTGAGTATAGAAACAATATATTCCCTTTTTCAGATACACCTCCGTGAGCTTTTTTCTCGGGGCAAATTATAGAAAACTCATCATAGATATAATCATATAGAAAAGGTTTAGGACGATGAAGGATAGGATTAGATTGATTATGGAGCAACATAAGATGTTGCAACAAGATTTCGCCAAAAAGATAGGGGCATCTGCTTCTACGCTTTCAGGTATTTTCACAGGAAAGACACAGCCCTCTACAAAGATTGTCCAGGCAATTCATACGGCATTTCCCGATATTAGTACCAACTGGCTACTCTTCGGAGAAGGCGAAATGTTTACATCAGAAGAGGCTGCTTTTAGGGCAATGTTGGCTGAGGAGGAGGCTGAGAATAGACGCTTGCAGGGGAAAAACGCTCCTGTCTTGGAGAATGATATGTTTGGAGGAACTACAGTAGGAGCTAATGGGGGGCATAACGCTTCTGTGCTTCCGCCTGACGCAACGCACCCCACTGTATCAACGCCTCATGGGGCGTCAGCGCACACGTCAGCGTCCTCGGTGTCGGGTGCATCAGCTGTGTCACACCCTTCCTTGTTTGATGCTACAACTCCGACTACAACTCCTGCGGTGGAGATGGTAAAGCTGATGAATTATCCCCAACGCTCCATTAAAGAAATACGTGTGTTCTATGACGATGGCACGTATGAAGACTTCTTGCCAGGCAGTCGCTGAACCATATTTAGCCAACTTTCAAAAGGCAAAGTGCTTTATCTCTGATTTGTTTCGTACCTTTGTTAGACACATCTCAAGTAAAAGATTAAGACAATGAAGATACAGACCTTGCAAATGACCTACCGCATAGCACAGGAGGTGGAACTCTCGGCAGAAGAGCGGACGTTGATCGCAACAGCCAAGGAAGCCACCAATCGCAGTTATGCGCCCTACTCAAAGTTTCATGTAGGTGCTGCCGTTCTGTTGGCTGATGGCGCAATCGTAGCAGGCAGTAACCAAGAAAATGCCGCCTATCCTTCTGGCACATGTGCCGAGCGTTGTGCTATGTTCTATGCCAATTCGGAGCACCCCGATACGGCAGTGCAGGCTCTTGCTGTTGCTGCTCGTTTGGACAATGGCGAGTTTCTCACTGCTCCCATTACTCCCTGTGGTAGCTGTCGGCAGGTACTGATTGAGACGGAGCACCGCTATGGAAAGCCCATCCGTGTGTTGCTCTACGGCACAAGTGGCATTTACATCCTCGACAGCTGTGCCGAACTCCTGCCTTTCCAGTTCTATAGCGAAGCCTTGGAGGGGAAAGGTTGAGATGAATGCCTATAACCAATGATTCGTGGGGTGAAGTTATACCCCTAATAACCCGAAAGCGTTTGCGCAATCACAGAGATGACGCAAACGCTTTCGGGTTTTATTGTGCTTAGTTACTCCTCAACAGTGACTGGGTGATTGTCCATTTCTATGCGCTTCAGTGAGTCTTCTTCGCCTACGAGCCAGAGTTTGTCGCCATAAGCAATTTGCCTATCAGCAGAGGCAATGTTCAGCGAACCATCAATCGCCTCAAAGCCTACCACCATACATTGATAATCGTTGCGAATACCACTTGTACTAAGCGTTTTTCCGCAGAAGGGTGCACCCTTGGCAATGATGAGTGGGCGCAGGAGAAGACGTTGCGAGCCAAGTTCTGAAGTCGGTGTCAGTTCGCTTTGAAGCCGGGTACAGAAAGTTTGAATACCAGTATCGTCTGAAATCAGCTCCAGCGTATCGCCAGGGAAAATTCGGGTGTTTCCATCGGGGATATTCATGCGCAGATTGCCACGCAGAATTGCTGCAATCATCACACCCAGGTCACGGCTGAAGCTCAACTCTCGCAAGGGGCGTCCGCCCCAAGTGCTTTCGGCTGGAACAACAACGCTGGAAATGTGCATGTCACGGCTCTGAAGTCCGCCTGCATAGGCTGGGCGATTAGCTTGTGAGAGGCGTTCACGCGTACCAAGGTTTTGCATGAAAGTGCGTTCGATGCGAATACTGCGGTACTTGACAGCTCGGGAGAATATCAATGCTATTACCAATGCTACAGCCACCAAGGCGTGTATCCACGAGGCGAAAGGCGAGAGATAGTTGATGATATAATATATAAGGACTGCCACGATGCCGAAGCGTGTGGCAAACACGCCGAGGAGCAAGACACGGTTAATTGGATTGCGCTGCCATAGTTCTCGTTTCACGGCATTGCGGTGTTTACGCATCACGATGGCGCGTAGGAAAGGGGCGATGAGGAAGAAAGTGACCAAGCCACACACCGCATTGCCGATCCAATGTGTGAAAAGACTACGGCAGAGGGGGAGGAAAAGGGCAAACGACAAGCCAATTGTGGCAACGCTCAGTGTCAGATAGGCAGCCACTTGACTGAAAATAGCCGTAAGGAAAGTGCGCCACAGCGAGCGCACACGCTGTTTTTGGTGTTGCCCACGCATGTCCAAACGCTCCACCAGATTGTTTGGTAATACGTGCGTCATCAGGCGGTAGGCAGGGTCGGCTGCCTTGATCATATATGGTGTTAGGAAAGTTGTAATTACAGAAACTGCCACTGTTACGGGATAGAGAAAATCGCTCGTTACCTTGAGCGAAACGCCGAGCTGGGCGATGATAAAGGAAAATTCTCCAATCTGCGCCAAGGCAAATCCGCTCCGCAGTGCCGACTTCAGCGGACTACCCGAAACAAGGAACGAGCCAGTGCCGAAGATGATTTGTCCCAAGAGAACGCTCAAGCAAATGGTGGTGATGGGCAACCAGTATTCCACCAACACGGCTGGGTCTACCATCATACCGACAGAAACAAAGAAGATTGCCCCAAAGAGGTCTTTCAGCGGTGCAATCGTGTGCTCGATCTTTTCTGCTTCGATGGTTTCAGCCAAGATACTCCCCATGATAAACGCTCCAAAGGCAACGCTGTATCCAGCAAGTTCTGCCATCATCACGAGTAGAAAGCAAAGCCCAATGCTGACGATGAGGAGGGTTTCCCGATTGAGCCAATGGCGTGTGCGTCGCAGGAGTAGGGGAATGAGATAAACGCCCACCAAGAAGCAGAGAATGAGGAAGAATCCCAATTTCAATAGACTCATTGCCAAGGTCTCGCCCTCAATGTCACGGCTCACGGCGATGGTGCTCAGTGTCACCATCAGCAGAATGCCTAAGATGTCCTCCAATACAAGTACGCTCAGAATGCCACTCACAAACTTTCGTTTGCGCATCCCCAATTCGTCGAGGGCTTTATAGATAATGGTCGTGGACGAAATTGCCAAAATGCCTCCGAGAAAAAGGCTGTTCATCGTTCCCCAATCGAACAGAGTGCCAACGGCTGTGCCGACAGCCATCATACAGCCCATCACCATCACAGCCGAAGCGATGGGACCGCTACCCATTTTGAACACCTTCTTGAACGAAAATTCCAAGCCGAGGGAGAACATCAAGAAGATGACGCCAATCTCTGCCCACGTGTTGATAGCTTCCGTTTCCACCACGGTGGGGAATAGTTGCATGTGTGGTCCAACGATGAAGCCAGCCACGATATAGCCCAACACAACGGGCTGTTTCAGCCATTTGAACAATAGGATTGCCACGCTGGCAACCACAAGAATAAGTGCAAGATCGGTGATAAGAGATGGGTGCATCTAATAGGATAAAAAGCCCCCCTCTAACTCTCCGCATAGGAGGGTTGGGTGGGGAGCAGTGGATAAAGTCGAGAATTTGTGTCGAAGTGCAAAGCCTTCGTTCTCAGCGGTTCGTTCGTCTGTACGCAAGGCTTAAGCACGCTGGTGCATTGATTGATGATATAGAGATGCTCGGTCTGAACGTCTGCCGATAATGATTAGCTATTCTATTTACCAATTCTGCTTATCTGAACGAAAGACTGAGCTTTCGCCGATGATGAACAACAATTTTCAGAGGCAGAGAATGGCGTTGAGGCTAATTGTGGACGTTCCGATTGAGCGTCCCTGCATCGTTAATAACTATGCCTGCCACAATGAGGTCAAGGTTCAGCCTTGGTTTTAATCGTTGAATCGACCTACGAGTTCTGCAATACGCACAATGGTTTGCATTGCTTTTTCGAGGTTGGGAATAGGCAAGAACTCGTGAGGGCCGTGGAAGTTCAGTCCGCCTGCAAAGATATTGGGACAAGGCAAGCCCTTGAACGAGAGCTGAGCACCGTCCGTACCGCCACGAATTGCCTTCACTCTGGGCGAGATGCCGAGGTCTGCCATTGCATTGATGACCAAGTCGATCACGTGGATAACTGGCTCAACCTTCTCACGCATGTTGAAATACTGGTCGTTGATGGCGACCGTCACAACGCCTTCGCCATACTTCTCGTTCAGCTCCTTGGCTATGTTGAGGATAAAGTCTTTGCGATCGTCGAACTTCTTGCGGTCGTGGTCACGGATAAGGAGCGACATCTTTGCCCCTTCGCAACTTCCCTCAATACCCAGCAAGTGGTAGAAACCTTCGTAGCCCTCCGTTGTTTCGGGCAGTTCTGCGTAGGGAATTTGCGCAACAAACTCCGTGGCAATGCGTCCAGCGTTGATCATCTTGTTTTTGGCATAGCCCGTATGCACGCTTGCTCCCTTGATTTCCACCTTGGCAGCCGCAGCGTTAAAGCATTCGTATTCAATCTCGCCAAGCTCACCGCCGTCCATGGTGTAAGCCCATTCGCAACCGAACTTTTCCACATCAAACTTATGCGCTCCAAGTCCAATCTCCTCGTCGGGATTAAAGGCTACACGAATTTTGCCATGTTTAATCTCTGGATGTTCTTGGAGGTAAACCATGGCTTGAACAATCTCAGCAATACCCGCCTTGTCGTCCGCACCGAGCAATGTATGACCGTCCGTAACGATGATGTCTTCGCCAACGTGCGCTTTCAGCTCAGGGAAGCGATTGGGGGAGGTGACGATGCCAGCTTCGGCATCCAGCACGATATCACCGCCATCATAGTTTTCCACAATGCGTGCTTTCACGTCCTTGCCGGAGAAGTCGGGGCTTGTGTCGTAGTGTGCGATAAAGCCAATCGTGGGCACATCTGCCTTTGTGTTGGCAGGAAGTGTGGCATAAATATAGCCGTGTTCGTCCATCTCCACGTCGCTCAGCCCAATTTCCTCAAGCTCATTCTTGAGATATTTTGCGAAGACAAGCTGTTTGTCCGTGCTGGGCGTTTTGCCTGCATCCTCTGCCGACTGTGTGTCGAAAGTCGTGTACTTTATAAAGCGGTCAATTATATTCATATATTGGTGTGTATGTTATTATGATGTCAAAGGAAAAAATTGCAGAAAGAGTAGGAGCGATAACGTAAGCCCCATTCAAAATGTCTCTCACACTTTGTGGGGGAACGCAATACGCTATTCTCCCTTTGCTAACCTGCCAATCGTAAGAGGGTCAAGGCTTAGTCTTGTTCTGCACTTGTATCGCAAAGATAATTATTTCGCCCCAAAAACACACTTCTTCCGCAAGAAAACATTTCTCCTTGCGCCAACATTTTCTCCTCCTTGCACCAACATTTTTGTCTGGAGGCGGAGAAAAACTTTAGTTTCCACTGATAATTATATAATTTGCAGTGGAAACTATATAATTATCAGTGTAAATTATATAATTATCAGTGATAACTAAAGTTTTCTTACGCTGAGAGGCAAAAATATCTCCGTCCCAAAGCAGAAATTCCAGCCTTATGCTTATCTTTGTGGTACACCAAAATTTTAGAATCTATGGCCCAATTTATTATGCGCAAGCTCAACGACTTGCGCAACGATGGAGAAACTACAACTTTTCCTCATTTGCTCCAAACGGGAGTGACTACTACAAACGAAGTGGCACGTATGCTCCAAGCACGTACCTCCTTCACCACCTCCGATGTAAAGGGATTGATTGATGCCCTTGCCGAAATTATTGCCGACGAAACAGCGCAAGGACGTGCAGTGCGTATTGATGGACTTGGCACGTTCAAGGCAAAACTTGATTTAGTGAAAGGCAAGGAACGTGAAGTGGAGGGCGGAACGAAGCGCAATG
>JBHAFO010000207.1:0-5166 GCA_041856145.1 Alloprevotella sp. | reverse complement strand
GTAGCTGAAAAAACATAAGCTCAAGGTGCATTAAAAGAGGCATAAAATTTGGCGGATTGCATTCTTATCTTTATTTTTGCAGATAACAAATACTTGCGAAATAGAGATTGCAAATTATTCTCTTGGCAATAAAACCTCGCAAAGCAGGTTATCCCATATAATAGAGTGTGTCGCGATGGCATTAGTTCCGCGAGTAAGGTTGAAAACACAATTGGAAATTCTTTTAATAATTCATCTATAATCAATTTTCAAAACAAATGGAAACAACAAAACCCGCAGCTCCTGCTGCAACAAAGCCTGCTGCTCCTGCTAAGGGCGCACCTGCAAAGAAGCAGTCACAAGGCTTCACTGGCATCAAGTCAGGTCTTTCTGTAATCATCTTCTGCTGGATCTTGGCAGAGCTTATCTATGTGTTCGCATTCGGTCACATGAGCAACTTCCAAGGCGGTGAGGCTGCAAACTCAGCTTTCCACTTCTTTGCTGAAGGCGAGTACAAGCCAGCAAACCTGCTCGGTACAGTATATGAAGGTGGTTTCATCGTGCCACTCATCTGGACTCAGCTCCTCACAGTATTCGTTCTCGCTATCGAACGTTTCTTCGCAGTGCGCAATGCTTATGGCCGCACAAGCCTCGCTAAGTTCGTAGCTGCTATCAAGCAAGCTCTCGCTGCTGGCGACCTCAAGAAGGCTAAGGAACTCTGCGACAACCAACGCGGTTCAGTTGCTAACGTAGTTCGTGCAACGCTCAACCGTTACGAGGAAATGCACAACAACACCACTCTTGCTAAGGACCAAAAGGTGTTGGCTATCCACAAGGAACTCGAAGAAGCTACTGCGCTCGAAATGCCTATGCTCCAAGAGAACTTGCCTATCATCGGTACTATCGTAACACTCGGTACATTGACAGGTCTTCTCGGTACGGTATTGGGTATGATCCGTTCATTCGCAGCTATGGCGAGCGGTGAAGGTGGCGCAGACTCTGCTGCCCTCTCTGTAGGTATCTCTGAAGCTCTTGTAAACACTGCCTCTGGTATCGCAACCGGTGCGCTCGGTGTAATTGCTTACAACTACTTCACAAACAAGATCGACCGCCTTACTTTCGCCATTGACGAGGTTGGCTTCTCTATCGTAGAAACATTCAACGCAACGCACTAAGCATATTATAAAAGGATTAAGACATGGGACGTTTTAAAGTAAAAAAACAAGACACATTCATCGACATGACGCCGATGAGTGACGTCATGGTCCTGCTGCTTACCTTCTTTATGCTTACTGCTACATTCGTAAAGGATGAACCTGTCAAGGTAAATGCCCCTGGCTCGGTGTCTGAAATCAAAATTCCAGAGAAGAGTCTTTTGACCATCTTCGTTGAGAAGAACGGCAAAGTATTCCTCGGAATGGATTCACCGCAGTCAATGGAAGAGCTCTTAGACCAAATGAAAGAGAATGGTTTGGAGTTGACCAACGACCAACGGAAACAATTTGTGAGCGCCGCTATGCTCGGTACGCAGATTGACGAAGTTTCCAGCTGGTTGAAGCTTGACAATGCCGCCCGTAACAACTATTTGGTAAGTAACCCTGCGGCTGGTATCCCTTGCGATAGCGTAAACAATGAGTTGAAGACATGGGTAAAAGCAGCTCGCAAGAGCAATGAAGATGGTCTGCGTATCGCCATCAAGGCCGACCAAAAGACCTCTTACGCAGTTATCCAACGTGTGATGGATTCACTTCGTGAAGTCGAAGAGGATCGCTATAATCTAATTACGGCCCTGAAAGGTGCTGAATAAAACTCTGTACATTTATGGCACAATTAGATACGAACTCCGGAGGCGGAGGTAAGGGAAAGCAAAAGAAAATGAATGCCCGCGTGGACTTCACGCCCATGGTGGACATGATCATGTTGCTCGTAACATTCTTCATGCTTTGTACAACTTTGGTTAAGCCACAAACTATGGAAATCACGATGCCTTCTGACAAGGAGGACATCAACCAAGAGAACCGTAGCCAGGTTGCAGAATCAAAAGCTGTTACAATCTACTTGGATGAAAACGATGCAATCTACTATTTTGAAGGAAAGCCCAGTGAGGCACAACTCAAATCGACCGTTTATGGCAAAGCAGGTATCCGTGAGGTACTCTTAGCCAAGAACGCCGTGGCGCAAAAGAAAGTAGAAGCCTTGAAAAAGGAATTTGCTATGCGCCAGAGTTCCAACCCTCAACAGGATGCCAAGAACAAGGAAGAATATAAGGAACGCCTGAAGGAAATCAAGAATGGTGACGACACCCCAAGTGTTATCATCAAGGCTACTGAGAAGGCTACTTATAAAAACTTGGTGGACATCTTGGATGAAATGCAAATCTGCACCATCGGGCGTTATGTGATCGACAAGTTCTCTCCAGCCGACGCTGCCAAAGTGGCAGAGTTCAAGGCGAAGAATGGTATTAAGTAAGCACACTGAAACATTATGGCAAAAGTAGATCTTATCGCCCGTGAGTGGTGCGACATGGTATTCTCTGGTCGCAACAAGGAGTATGGTGCTTATCGCATCCGTGCCAACGCAGGTAAGCGTAATGGCCGTGCCTTCTTTATCCTTCTGCTCTCAATTGCAGCAATCTTTGTCGGTGTCCTTGTGAACAACAAAATCCAAGAGGCTATAAAAGCCAACATGGACGAAGGTCAGGAAGTGACACAGATGTCTCGCCTCCAAAAGGAAGAGAAGAAGGAAGAAGAGAAGAAAGTTGAGAAGCAAGAAGAACCAGAGCCAGAACAGGCTGTAGAGAAAGTGGCTGTGAAGGCTTCTATCCAGTTTACTGTACCTGAAATCGTTGATGATAATAAGGTGCAGAAGGAGAAGGAGCTGAAGACACAGGACGAAGTGACAAAGAGTAACTTCGCCATTGCCTCTCAGACTTACGCTGGTGACGCCAAAGGTGGCATCAATATCGACGACTTGAAAGAGAACCAAGCTACTGGTGGCTCCACAGTGCCTCCTAAGAAAGAGGAAGTTCTCGACAACGAAATCGTGGAGCAACCCGCAGTGTTCCCTGGTGGCGAATCAGCGCTCATCGCTTATGTTGCTAAGAACGTGAAGTATCCTTCAATCGCCTTGGAACAAGACTTGCAGGGTACTGTAATGGTGAAGTTCGTCGTAGAGAAAGACGGATCTATCGGCAATGTGACCGTGATCAAGTCTTTGTCTAAGGAGTGTGATAAGGAGGCGATACGTGTTATCAAATCTCTCCCACGCTTCACGCCTGCTCGTATGCAGGGTCGCACAGTTCCTGTAGCCTACAAGATTCCTGTTCGCTACGTTCTGCAATAAAACGCTGTTTTATTATTACTACTATATCGACTTCTCCGTGTCTGGACAACAGACACGGAGAAGTTTTTTATATTCCCTTTGTTGATGTATAAACGTGGGAAATGATTTGATTAACAGGCGGTTTTCGTGTTGGTAAGTGAAGGCTTGCGAAAAAAGTTCTCACTTTTTCGCAAAATTATTTGGTTGTTCCAGAGGGAAGTTATACTTTTGCGGTGTAATAGTGATGTAGTACACAGTAAAAGTATAAGTCTATGATACAAGTTTCTCATCTTGATTTTAATTACAAAGGGAATGCTCGCCCCATTTTCCAAAACTTCTCACTGACTTTGGGAGAGAACAAAGTTTATGGACTTCTGGGTAAGAACGGAACAGGTAAGAGCACTTTACTCTATCTGCTGAGCGGTTTGCTCTCTGCCACAAAGGGCGAGGTGCGTGTAGATGGTTATGATGCTAAGCGTCGCCTACCACAGATGTTGGAAGAAATATTTGTTGTGCCCGAGGAATACGACTTTCCCAATGTTTCCTTAGATCAGTATGTGAAGATCAACCGCAGTTTCTATCCCCGTTTCTCGGAAGAAATTTTGCGCCGTTGCTTGCGAGAGTTTGAATTGCCCACAACTTTGAGCCTCTCTCAACTCTCGATGGGACAAAAGAAAAAGGTGTATATGAGTTTTGCCCTCGCCGCTGGTACAAAGTATCTGTTCATGGACGAGCCTACAAACGGTTTGGACATTCCAGCAAAGGCACAGTTCCGCCAAGTGATAGCCAATAATATGGAGGAGCACCGCACAGTGATTATCTCCACCCATCAGGTGAAAGACGTCGAAGCGCTGCTGGATCACGTGGTGATGCTTGAAGGTACAAATCTATTGCTTGATCTTTCGATGGAAGATATCATGAAGCGCTACACTTTCGAGATGCGTCAACCCTCGGAGATGGACGACACAGTTCTTTATGCGGAACCTTCTTTGATGGGCAACGCTGTGATGGCACGCAATGTGAGCGGGAAGGAAACACCAATCAATCTGGAATTGTTGTTTACCGCAGCCACTTTGAGACGTTTATAGTATAAATGGTAAAACTTGAGCTATGAACACAATTTCTTTCTCACGTCTGAAACATCTGATACGCTATGATGTCGTCTCCTCTTGGCGATATATGGGTGTCATTCTCCTCATCTCCACGCTCTTGCTGACACTGGTGCAACTCGGAGTGTTATTCGTGTATATCCCAGATGGCTTGGGAATCATCAACGGACCCTCTGCCTCAGAAGTCAGCTATGCCATGGGCGGAATATATATGATTTGGGCGAGTGGTCTTCTGCTTTTCATTTCACAACTATTGGCTGCCAACTTCCAGTATGGAGCAATGACCAAGCAAACGCGTATGCAAATGCTTCTCCTGCCTGCCACGATGACAGAAAAGTTTATCGTCTACTTTCTCCGCATCACAGTAGGACTTGGGTTAGTCTTCGTCGCAGCCCTGCTCTTCTCCGAGCTACTACGTATGGCATTAGCGCCGTTGATGAGCTTACCTACCTACGGTTTTATCCTACTCGAGGGCTTGACAGTCGCACTTGACAAAGGTCTCCTCTTATTAGAGAATGCGCCAGCCCTGTCGCTCCTCTTTGTCGCAATGATTGTGCAAGGAAACGGATTCTATGTCTTGTGTGGTTGCTTCTTCAGAAAGCACCCCATTGTGATGTCCTTGGTGACTAATCAAATCCTCTCCATGGTGCTGTCATTCCTGTTCTTCCTCCTCTCCATGTTCATCGTCAATGAGCCAGATGTCATGGATACTCTATATGATGTCTACCTCACAGGCAGAACAGATATTTTCCTCTAC
>JBHAFO010000206.1:0-10187 GCA_041856145.1 Alloprevotella sp. | reverse complement strand
GCTGCTACAGAAGGCAAGACGTACAAGCAACAATATCCTATTGACAGCCCAAACCCTTTGGTTGAAAAGGATATTGAAGCGGCTGCTCTTTGGCGTAAGATTGTGCATAATGCTTGGGGAAGTGCTGAGCCTGGTGTGTTGTTTTGGGATACTATTATTCGTGAAAGTATTCCTGACTGTTATGCCGATTTAGGTTTCCGCACCATTTCGACCAACCCTTGTGGCGAGATTCCTTTGTGTCCTTACGACAGTTGTCGCCTGCTCTGCTTGAACCTTTATAGCTATGTACAAAATCCGTTTACGGCAGAGGCTAAGTTTGACTTTGATTTGTTCCGTAAGCACGTGCAGTTGGCACAACGCTTGATGGATGACATCATTGACTTGGAAATTGAGAAGATAGAACTCATCCAAGAAAAGATCAATAGCGATCCGCAGAGCGAGGAGATCAAAGCTACCGAGAAGCATTTGTGGGAGAAGATTATTGATAAATCTACCGCAGGGCGGCGCACGGGTGTTGGCATCACGGCTGAGGGCGATATGCTTGCTGCAATGGGCTTGCGCTATGGCACGCAAGAGGCAACGGACTTTGCAGTAGAAGTACAAAAGACTTTGGCTCTGAATGCTTACCGTTCTTCGGTGACGATGGCAAAAGAGCGTGGCGCTTTCCGCATTTTCGATGCTGAGCGTGAGAAGAACAATCCTTTCATTCTCCGCTTGAAGGAGGCAGACGAGGAACTTTATGCCGATATGTGCAAGTATGGGCGTCGCAACATTGCTTGCCTAACCATTGCACCTACGGGTACAACAAGTTTGATGACTCAAACTACCAGTGGTATTGAACCAGTGTTTCTACCTATTTATAAGCGTCGTCGCAAGGTGAACCCTAACGACCCTGCTGTGCGTGTGGACTATATTGATGAGGTGGGTGATGCTTTCGAGGAATATATTGTTTATCATCAAAAGTTCCTCACTTGGATGCAAGCCAATGGCTTTGACACAACGAAGCGATACACGCAAGAGGAAATTGATACGCTCGTTCAGCAATCTCCTTATTATAAAGCAACTGCCAATGATGTGGACTGGTTGATGAAGGTGAAGATGCAGGGAGCTATCCAGAAGTGGGTAGATCATAGTATCAGCGTGACGGTGAATTTGCCAAACGAAGTAGATGAAGAGTTGGTTAATCGCCTATATGTAGAGGCTTGGCGCAGTGGTTGCAAAGGTTGCACCATTTATCGCGACGGCTCTCGTGGCGGTGTGATTATGGGCGTTGATAAGAAGAAGGACAAGAAGAAGAAAGAAGAACCACGTGAAGATGGGGGAATGCAGAGTGTTATTGCACAGCCTTCGGTGAAGCCTCGTCCTGCGGTTTTGGAGTGTGACGTGGTACGCTTCCAGAACAATAAGGAGAAATGGGTGGCTTTCGTAGGACTCTTGGAAGGACGTCCCTACGAGATTTTCACTGGTTTGCAAGACGATGAAGAAGGTATTGTATTACCCAAGAGCGTAACACACGGTCGTATCATCAAGTGTGTCAATGCTGATGGAAGTAAACGTTACGACTTCCAGTTTGAGAATAAGCGTGGCTATAAGACGACAGTGGAGGGTTTGAGCGATAAGTTCAATCCCGAGTATTGGAACTATGCCAAACTCATCTCAGGCGTTCTGCGTTATGGAATGCCTTTGGAGAATGTTATTCGTTTGGTGAGTCAGCTCCAATTGCGCAATGAAAGCATCAACACTTGGAAAGTGGGCGTAGAACGCGCACTGAAGAAATATATCAGTGATGGTACAAAGGCAGATGGGCAGAAGTGCCCCAACTGTGGCGAAGAAACCCTCGTCTATCAAGAAGGTTGCTTGATTTGTACTTCTTGTGGCAACTCTCGTTGCGGATAGAATGAAGTTTCTATGAACATTATAAATAGTACAATCCATCTCCAAGAGATGACTTTCTATGCTTACCACGGTGTGCTCCCTCAAGAGCGCATCGTGGGTGCATATTATAGTGTATCGCTCTCTATTGACACGGCAGATATATCAGAGGCTATCACCCACGACCGCTTGGAAAGTACCATCAATTATGCCGAAGTGTATCAACTTGTGGCAGAAGAAATGGAAGAACCTTCGGCACTGTTAGAACACGTGGCAGGACGCATTTTGCTCCGCTTATTTGCAGGACAGCCCTTGGCACATCGTGCCACAATCACAGTATCCAAGCAAGCTCCCCCTATTATTGGTGCAGATATTCAACGCTCTGCTGTAACCTTAACTGCAGAACGCTGAGCATTTCCTACTTAATAAGAATTGGTAAATAGGAATATATAAAAGAGGAGAGTAGCCATAAGTGCTACTCTCCTCTTAATAAGTAATATGATCAAGCTTTTACACTTGTCTTTTCATACTGTTGTTGGGCATAGTCTAATGTGACAGTGAACTCCTTAGTGCCTTGAGAGGGAAGCTCAAACATGGCATCGACCATAATTGTTTCAACGATGGAACGCAAACCACGTGCGCCAAGTTTGTACTCCACTGCTTTGTCTACAATATAGTCTAACGCAGCTTCCTCGAAAGTGAGCTTGATATCGTCCATTGCAAAAAGAGCAATGTACTGCTTCACAATAGAATTTTTCGGCTCGGTCAGGATATTGCGCAGAGCTTCTCTGTCGAGGGGTTTGAGGTAGGTGAGCACGGGCAAGCGACCAACGATTTCAGGAATTAAACCAAAACTCTTCAGGTCTTGAGGCTCAATATAGCGCATAATATCTTTGTTATCGATATTCATCGTATTACGCACATTGTTATAACCCACGGTGTGTGTGTTAAGACGCTGGGCTATCTTGCGCTCAATGCCATCAAAAGCTCCGCCACAAATGAAAAGAATGTTGTGCGTGTCTACCTTCACGTATTCTTGGTCGGGATGCTTGCGACCACCCTTTGGTGGTACGTTCACGATGCTACCTTCAAGAAGTTTGAGCATACTCTGTTGCACGCCCTCGCCACTGACATCACGGGTGATGGAAGGGTTGTCGCTCTTGCGAGCAATCTTGTCTATCTCGTCAATAAAGACGATGCCACGTTCGGCACGCTCTAAATCATAATCGGCTGCTTGCAAAAGGCGGGCGAGAATACTCTCCACGTCTTCGCCAACATAACCAGCTTCAGTGAAAACGGTAGCATCTACGATGGTAAATGGTACATCTAAGAGCTTGGCAATCGTGCGGGCGAGGAGGGTTTTTCCTGTGCCCGTAGAGCCAACCATAATGATGTTGCTCTTCTCAATCTCAACAGAATTCTCCTCGTCACGCTTCCCGAGTTGGAGAATACGTTTGTAGTGGTTGTAAACAGCTACAGCAAGGGTACGCTTTGCTGCATCTTGTCCTATGATATATTGGTCTAAGTATTCCTTGATGCCCGTAGGCTTAGGGAGGTTCTCAAACTCTATCTCAGGCATTTCGCTACGCACCGTTTGAGGAGCATTTCCCATAGCTTGTGCAATTACTTGATAGGCTTGATCAACGCACTCGTTGCAGATGTAACCATTCAAACCTGTGAGTAGAATTGGCACTTCCTGCTCACTGCGTCCACAAAAAGAACAACTATTTCCTTTCTTATTTGCCATTCTGCTTGCTCAATACTTGGTCAATCATACCATACTCCTTTGCCTCTTGTGCCGTCATCCAATAATCACGATCAGAGTCAGCCCACACCTTATCGAAATCGGTGTGCGAATGCTCAGAGATAATAGTATAAAGTTCTTTCTTCAGCTTTTGAATCTCGCGGGCTGTAATCTCAATGTCCGAGGCCTGGCCTTGTGCGCCACCGAGTGGTTGGTGAATCATCACACGGCTGTGTGGCAACGCACTGCGTTTTCCCTCTTTTCCTGCTACCAAAAGCACTGCGCCCATAGAGGCTGCCATACCTGTACAGATGGTTGCAACATCGCTGTTGATGAACTGTATTGTATCGTAGATACCCAAGCCTGCATAGACTGAACCGCCAGGCGAGTTAATATAAATAGAGATGTCTTTGCCTGCATCAACAGAGTCGAGGTAAAGCAACTGTGCCTGCAAAGTGTTGGCAGTGTAATCGTCAATCGCTGTTCCAAGAAAGATGATGCGGTCCATCATCAAACGAGAGAAAACGTCCATTTGTGTCACATTCAATTGACGTTCTTCCAAAATATAAGGGTTGAGATACTTGTTCTGCAAAGAGATAACATCGTCCAGTACCATTGAGTTCATACCCAAGTGCTGAGTGGCATATTTCTTAAAATCGTTCATTTGCTTATAATATAAAATATTGTTTCGACCAACTCTGCAAAGAATATGCCAAGAGGTGGACTTTACAAGGGAAGAGAAGGCTTTTTTGAGCCTCCTCTTATAAAAACTATTAGTATAGTGGCATTTTCTCGTGCAATGCTTGAAGCACAGCCTGTGTTGCAGGTGTTGCTGGCACTAAGGGAAGGCGCAATACGTTTTGCAGTTTCCCTTGAGTAGCCATCAAGCTCTTGATGCCTGCTGGGTTGCCGTCAATAAAAATCGGCTTATATAGCGGACGGCAGGTACGTTGAATGCATAGAGCTTCGGAGTAATTTCCCGCTTGTGTTGCATGCACCAAGTTTGAAAATTGACGAGGATAAGCGTTCCCAAATACTGAAATAACGCCCTTAGCCCCTAAAGTAATAAGTTCAAACGTAAGAGAATCGTCGCCACTCAACACTTCAAAACCTTCAGGAGCTGTGTCTATAATTTCTTTTATTTGCTCCAAACAGCCCGACGCCTCTTTGATGCCTACTACATTAGGGCAGTCTTGGGCTATGCGAAGCGTTGTGGCAGCAGTCATATTCACGCCCGTTCGACCTGGCACATTGTATAGCATAACAGGTAGACTTGTTGCCGAAGCGATGGCTTTATAATGTTGGTAAAGTCCTTCCTGTGTAGGCTTATTATAATAGGGCGTTACCACCAAAATACCATCTACATTTTGATAGAAACCACTTTGTAAGCGTTCAACAACAGCTTGTGTGTTGTTTGTCCCCACTCCAATGAGCAACGGTAGGCGACCTTTATTGACCTCTTGAATGGTGTGTACCACCAAGTCTTGTTCTTCGGCTGTCAGTGTGGCAGTCTCGGCAGTTGTGCCAAGCACACAGAGAAAATCGATGCCGTTCTCAATCAAGTCTGAAGTTAGGCGTCTCAAACTTTCTGTGTCTATGGTCAGATCTTGATTGAAGGGCGTTACCATAGCCACGCCACAACCTCGAAATATATTATGTCTCATACGTTCTCTCGTAAGGGGATGAGGTTTATTGTTTGTTCTCTGGAGCAAATTTACAACTTTTGCCAGCAAAATGCAGGAGTTTCTGCCTACTTTCTTTTCTTTTTCGTTGCAGATTTACCAAAGAGGGGATCAAACTTTATTAAGGCTGATACAATAAAGGTGACAGGGCAAAGGCACATCACGATAATAAAGAAGTTAAGATAGCCCACAAGCTCTTGTAAATAACCAGCAACCATTCCTGGAAGGATAAGTCCTAAGGTCATAAAGCCTGTGCAGAAAGCGTAATGTGCTGTTTGGTTCTTGCCTTGTGAGAAGTAGAGCATATAAAGCATATACGCAGTGAAACCAAAGCCATAGCCGAGTTGCTCAACAAAGATACAGCTCCCGATGAACAGCATACTTGCTGGCTGATAATATGCCATGATAATATACACCGCGTTAGGCAAAGAGATGCTCAACACCATAGGCCAAAGCCAGCGACGGAATCCGTGCATTGCCACCAGCACTCCGCCCAAGATACCACCGAGAATAAGTCCAATTACTCCGATAGTTCCCTGTACAAAACCTATGTCTGCAGTTGTTAATCCCAGTCCACCATTTGCCACATCATTGGGGTCAAGGAAGAAGAGCGGGTAAATTTTTACCAGCATCGCTTCGGGCATTCGATAGAGGAGCATGAAAGTGATTGCCATACCAATCTGTGGCTTCTTGAAGAAATCGACAAACGTTTGGAAATACTCCCTCCAATGATTTGTACCCTTCTGTGCTGGTTGGTCATTGCTTGACTTGGGAATAATATATGTATGTAAGGCAGCCAAGAGGAGAAAGAGAATGGCTGAGAAAAAGAAAGTCCATGCCCAAGCCTTGGAGGGAACTTTGAGATAGACCTCGAGTGCGCCTGCCAGCATGACTAATGCGCCTGAACCTGTAATGGTGGCAAGGCGATAGAAGGTGCTACGAATGCCCACAAAGAGTGACTGTTGTTGCTCCGTGAGTTCGAGCATATAAAAACCATCGGCGGCGATGTCGTGTGTGGCACTGCTAAAGGCTATGAGAAAAAGGAAAATCATCAGCCACTGCAGGTTATCTTCCATTGGGAGGGTAAATCCAAGGCAAGCCAAGCCTGTGGCTATCAATAGTTGTAAGCCTAAAATCCAAGTGCGCTTGCGCCCTACGAGTTCCACTACAGGACTCCAAAAAGGTTTGAGCATCCAAGGCAAACTAAGCCATGAAGTGTACAAGGCTGCATCTGCATTGTCTAAGCCCAAACGCTTGAACATGATCAATGCTACAGATACCACGATTACATTGGGAAGCCCCTCTGTGAAATAGAGTGTTGGCACCCAAAAGCCTGGCCAGTGGCGACTCATTTGATTAACGTTGATGTTCATACAATCTTACTAATGTTGCGCCTTTATAGTAGTGCGCTAAAATTTCTTGATAAGAATAACCTTCTTTTGCCATTACTGCCGCGCCAATTTGGCAGAGCCCTACGCCATGCCCCCAGCCTGCTCCTTTGAGGTGGAAGTGAGTCGGAGGTAGCCCTTCTTCGCCGACCGCCTCCACAGTAAAGGCACTGCTGTAAAGATGCGAGGCGGAGAGTAAGCGACGTATTTCTAATTCTTTGCCTACAACCAACTGTCCTTTTGTCCCGACAATCTGCAGGCGTTTGATGCGTCCGCCTTTGCCACGTTCCAAAGGTTGCAAAGCCATAATCTCTCCCAAGTCGATTTGCCCTTTCTCACTCAAGAACTTTTGTAAATCAGCTTGCGAAACTTCCACCTTCCAGCGGTAGAAGTCATTGGTGGAAAGGTCGAAGTTGTTTAAGACTTCGGC
Organism: Alloprevotella sp.; assembly: GCA_041856145.1. Classification (GTDB taxonomy): domain Bacteria; phylum Bacteroidota; class Bacteroidia; order Bacteroidales; family Bacteroidaceae; genus Alloprevotella. Next base: position 3,071 of record JBHAFO010000206.1, on the reverse strand, counting down.
AAGCAAATCCTCATCGCTGGTGTTACAAAAGTCATTCTCCCGAGCATCAATCCAAGCCTTAGCCTTAGTCTCAGAGCTGAGGTCAATCGTTGTGCTTTCTTTTGCTGTTGAAGTTTTGTCTGCCATCACGGGCAAATAGTCGAAGTCTTCGTCTTCCCAACAGGTACTGAATTGCTCTGTCACACCGCCACAGCATTTGTAGAAGCGGGCATCGCAAACGGTGTTGTTGTGCCACAACACCTCTCGCTCCGTCTCCCGAACGGCTTGCAGGACAGTTTCGTTACTCTCGTGCTTAATCCCTTGATAGCGTTGGCAATGGTCGTCGGCGCAAATGTCGTAGTAAAGATGGTTGTTATTGTCGTACCAAACGCTCCGCTCCGTAGGCAGTATCTGTGGTTCGTGCTTCCTCGTCCAACGTTGTTTGCGTAAGAGTTGTTGGAAGAGCCAACTGCGGGAAATTACCGTATGGGCTTTGAGAAATTCTAATGGAGCTTTTGCGCTCATCTCACTGGAAATCACAGACGAGAGGTAAGCCTCTGTGCCGATATGATTGACAGCCGTCAATCCTTGTCCCTCAATAATAATAGACAAGTCGCCCTCAAAAGTTTGCGTTTCTTGCTGTTCCCAGTGAAAGTTCACGCCAATAACCACATTCTTTATTTGAAAACGGCCGTTGGGCTGTTGCGATTGGAAATCGAGAAAAGAGAAATAGTCTTCTTTCCAAGCCACGTGGCTATTGTCGAAGCGGAAAGTATGATTGCCTTCATACGCCACACCATTATATATATAAGGTGTCAGAAAGTTCACGCTTATCTCCTTGCTTCTCAAAACGCCTACTCGCACTATCGGTTCTTGCACAAAGTTGATGGGCAAGAAGCCTCCAACTTCTGCCATGATGGCAGACATGCGTTCGGAGGTCATCACTCGGAAATCCTTCTCTTGAGGAGTGATGAGTAAACCTGCCATATCTATTGCGCCAGGACTTACTAAGCATTGTTCTTCGCCTTGGGCAAAGAAACAAGCTGGGCGGTGTTTGGCGCGAGGCGTGATGGCTGTAATCAGTTCTTCTCCATTCACCCAAACAAAGAGGTTGAAGTCTGCCTCTTCTCGGTCTGCCTCTTTGGGTAGATTGTGTAGAAAGCGATTGACGAAGGCACGGTGCGCCGACAATTCGCTCGCCTTATTCCTTATAATATATAATGGTGCAGGATAGTCGGCATAACGCAAGAGTTCAACGTCCTGTGCGTCTGTGTCTATGAGTTCTAATGCTGGCACAATCTTCTGATAATCTCGCTCCAAAGGCAATGTGCCTCGCAGTCCGCCTTGATAGTGGGCATGATCGGGCGCAGAAGCCCCTGCACGTGCACCATTGTAGAAGAAAATGTATTCGGGCACTTCCGTTGCCAATAGATAAAGACTTTCTTCCAACTTAGCCAAGGTTTGTGGCTCGTGGCTGGTCTTTGCAATGACGAGATGTCCTGGCAGAATAGGGAAGGGGTTTACCAAAATGCGTGTTCCGCCAACGTAGGGCAATCCAAACTGCTCTGCCACTTGGTTCTCTGCACAAAGAAAACAGGGGCGTTGGATGGGCTTAGCACCGCCAACGGGTGCTTTGGTCGATACGATGCGGGCGGGATTCCATTGCACCGAAAGCCCAATGCCTGCGGTTTGCAACTGCCGTATCTCCACTTCGCTTTCCAACTGTGCGAAGCGTTCAGATGCCTCAGCCCATTGGTCTAACTGCCTTTTGAAGAAACTCTTGAGTTCTGCGCCCGTCATAGTTGCTTGTTCTTTTGTAGGCGTGCGCAAAGCTCAATGGTGCGCAGGCTGTCTTTGTAAGCATTGTTCGCATTGACTTTATCTACTGAAAGTGCCGCATCGGAATTCTCCTCCCAGCGACGGCAGAGATAGAGTTCTTCGAATATGCGCCCAATGCGATAATGGCGTGAGATGGTCAGCCCGAGTGCGTAGTCTTCACCGTAGGAAGTGTTTGGCACACCAATTTGTCGCAACATTTCGGTGCGGAATGCTCGAGGTGCACCAAGTCCGTTGATGCGCAGGGCGTTGTTTCTGCCGTTTTCCTCCGTCCATTCTTTGTGATCGATAAGTCCAGGTGGCAGGGTGTTAAGCTGGAAGTCTACCATGCGGTAACTACCAATCACCATGGCGCATTGCTCCTGCTCAAACAAGGCAACGATACGTGCTAAGGTGTCCACACCCGAGTATAAATCGTCCGAGTCGAGTTGCACGGCATAGCGACCGCAACGCTCATTGCGAATTGCCAAATCCCAACAGCCACCGATGCCCAAATCGGTTTGTGACGGTACGAGATGCACCACTCGTTCGTCCTTTTTGGCATAGGCTTTGACCACTTCGGACGTGCCGTCAGTAGAGAAATTATCTACTACAATCAAATTAAAGGCAAAATCTGCTTCCTGCTTCAGCACGCTTTCGATGGCGTCGCCAATGGTGCGCACCCGGTTGCGTACTGGGATTATCACAGAAGCCATAACGGGGTAGGTTGCAGTTTCTGCGGGCAAAGACTCGTAGTCGCCAGCTTGGAGCAAGCCTCCGATGAGGCGCAAATGCTCAGTGCAGGCACGCTCCATCTCCAACTGATAGGCACGATTGGCGGGATTTACATAGTCAAATTGTTTCTCACCGCTTTTGCGGAAATCTATTTCCTCTTCCGTATAGAGCAGTTCCCGAAGGTGGAAAATCTCCCCTTGCCGACTCAAGAATAGGCGCAGGGCATAGAAAGCACCTTGTTCGTAGTCCTGCGCTTCGGCAGTTTGACAAAAAACTTCGAGATCAGCACGGTGCAAGAGCCATAAGCCTCCGAAATCGAAATCGTCACGCAATGCGCCCATTTGGTAGTCTATCTTTGGCATCGCTTGACGCACGCCCTTCGCTGTCGCATAGTGGTCGGCGTAAATCATCTTTGCGCCTTGTGTTTCGAGAGTAAGCAGGAGGCGCTCAAAACAACGGTAGCCAGGCGTGAAAGACACGGGACGAGAAAAGATTGCGATGTAGGGCGAAGTGCCATTCTCTGCAATGAGTTTTAAGGCGTG
>JBHAFO010000205.1:0-7953 GCA_041856145.1 Alloprevotella sp. | reverse complement strand
GCGGCGTGCATCACCTCACGGATTTCGCCACTTTCCACAATGAGTGCCGTTTGCACACGCTTCCCCGCTTTGATAAGCGAATGATGCACTGCACTCACAGCCAAAAGGCAAGGAATAGGCACTTGTTCTTGGTCGATTGCTCGGTCGGAGAGGACAATATAGTTGTAGCCCTCATCAACGCTTTGCGCAGCTTCTTCGCAGAGGCGTTGCAAGGCTCTTTCCAATCCCTGCGCACCCTCCGATGCGGGGAAGGTGGTGCGCAGACGAATGGTGTTGAACCCTTTGTAGCGGAGATTACAGAGGAGATCCAACTCCCGATTTGTCAAGATGGGATGCGGAAGGCGCACCATCTTACAGTTACTGGCATCAGGAGTAAGAATGCCTGTACCTACACTGCCGATATACTCTGCAAGCGACATCACCAAGTTTTCACGGATGGGGTCAATCGCTGGATTGGTCACCTGGGCAAACTGCTGGCGGAAATAGTTGAAGAAAGTTTGTGGACGCTCGCTGATGACAGCCAAAGGAGTGTCGTTGCCCATCGCTGCAGTAGGCTCTTCGCCACTGATAGCCATAGGCGCAATGGTCACATCGATGTCTTCTCTCGTGTAACCGAATGCATGCTCCAACTGCTGGAGGTTGGGAACACTGTTCTCCACCTTACGACCGCTGTGGAGGGTTTCTAATTCAATACGATTGGTGCGCAACCATTCTACATAAGGATGTTCGGAGGCTAACTGCGCCTTTATCTCTCCGTCGTAGTAGATGCGTCCCTCTTGGGTATCGACAAGGAGAATTTTGCCAGGCTGCAGGCGTCCTTTTTCTGCCACCTCAGCTGGGTCTAAGTCCACAACGCCCACTTCTGACGCAACGACCATTGTGCCGTTTTTCATAATCGTGTAGCGCGCAGGGCGCAGACCATTGCGGTCGAGCATGCCTCCAGCATATCTGCCATCACTGAAAAGTAAAGCAGCAGGGCCGTCCCATGCCTCCATCAGGATAGAGTGATACTCGTAAAAGGCTTTGAGTTCTGGCGAGATGGGATTTTTGTCGTTGAAGCTCTCGGGCACCATCACTGCCATGGCGTGTGGGAGCGAGAGACCGCTCATGACGAGAAACTCGAACACGTTGTCGAAACTTGCCGAGTCGCTCATGCCCTCTTGCAGAATGGGACGCAGGTCGGCAGTATCGCCGAGTGCACCACCTGTGAGCACACTTTGGCGAGCTGCCATCCAGCCACGATTGCCACGGATAGTGTTTATTTCTCCGTTATGCGCCACAAGGCGGAAGGGCTGTGCCAAACTCCAAGTGGGGAACGTATTGGTCGAAAAGCGGGAATGCACCAACGCCAAACCCGAAGTGAAGAAGGGACTTTGGAGGTCGGGGAAATAAGTGCGTAACTGAGCACTTGATAGCATTCCTTTATATATAATGGTTTGCGAAGAGAGGGAGCAGATATAAAAATCGGGGTGCAAGATACGATGTTCCACCCGTTTGCGGATACGATAAAGGGTGCGCTCGATTTGTTCAATCGGCCCGCCCTTTATAGCAGTCAGAAAGACTTGACAAATAGCCGGCTCAACAGCACGCGCCGTTTCGCCCAAACATTCACTTGCCGTTGGCACATTGCGCACTGCGCTCACCGTCATGCCCATTCAGTTCGCCTCCTCTTCAAAAATAGCTAACTGTGCCTCACGCTCCGCCTCTTCACGAGGGAGGAACACAAGACCAGTGCCATACGTCCCTTTCTCGGGAACGGGAATACCTTGTAGGAGAATGAACTCATGGGGAATTTGTACCATAATGCCCGCACCGTCGCCCGTCTTGCCGTCGCTGCCTTCTGCTCCGCGATGTTGCATATTCTCCAACACGGTCAGCGCATCATCAACCAGCTCGTGCGTTTTGTTGCCATGGATATTTACAATCATACCCACGCCACAAGCGTCGTGCTCATAGGCTGAATTGTATAAACTCTCCGCCATTTTACCCAGATTAAGTTAGTTATCTAAATTGTCTTACGTTACGAGGGCAAAAATAGTAAATACCTCCCGTTCTGACACGAAATACAGGATGATTTATTTCCCCTTGCTTAGAAATCGCATTTTTAGCAGTCGTATTGTCTTGTCGAAGTGGCATTTTTTGTTTCGAGGCACAAGGAAATCACCAAAATGCGTAGCATAAAATAAAATCCTCCGCAAAGCGTTTCACAAACACTTTACGGAGGAAATATATAAGAGATATGAAAGAAATCGGGCGACTTAGCTTTCTCTTTTTCGCTGAGAGATAATAATAATGAGCACCGCAGGAAGAATGATGGCGATGCCGAGCACGGTGTAGAGCGTAATTTCCTCGGCAAAGCAGAGTGCGCCTACGGCTACGGCTGTGAGCGGTTCTAACGCCCCAAGTACGGCAGTAATCGTGCTTCCAACCCTTTTCACAGCAAAGACCAAGCAAAGATTTGTAACAGCGGTGCAGACTATGGCTGCGAGTAGGAGATTCTGCCATTGCGTGGGGGTTGTGATGGGTTCAAAACTTCCCTCTTGGAACGCTCTTCCCCCGAAGATCAAAGCGCCGATGAACATGACATAAAACGTCAGCTTCAGTCCGTCCATATTCTTAACCCTTGAGCGAGAGACATAGACCAAATAGAAAGCCATGCAAAAGGCGGAGAGGATTTCAAAGACGATACCCTCCATTTCTGCGTGAGCGTCGCCCTTGAGCGAGAGAACGACCACCCCGAGCACAGCCATCACCATTGCCACAATCGTGCTCCATCGCCGTGGCTCTTTGTAGAAGACGAGCATAATGAGGGTGGTGAATACGGGATAGAAAAAGCGTATCGTGGTGGCAGCTCCACTGGAGATGTATTGAAAGCCAGCGATGTTGAATAGCGCAGAGCCATCGCTGAGATAGGCAAGGAGGGTGAGAGTGCCGAGTTCTTTCAATGAAATGCGGAAACTCTGCCTACGGAAAAGCATGATCAAGCCGATGATGCCCGAGGCGAAGAGGAAACGGTAGAAGAGAATGACCACATCGCCCATACGGTCAGCCTCCACGGGGGCAGAGCTGTTGATGTTGAGCGTAAAGAGTGGCACTAAGCCATAACCAATGGCTGCTACAAGTCCAGCGAGAATGCCTGCGAAAGAGGAAGAGACAGTGGGTTTCATATCCTTGATGCGCTGAAACAAAACTTAGCCCTCGCGGAGAAAATCAAGGGCTTCCGTGATCTCTTCTTTGGTGGCATACTGGTCCAAACAAATTGCACCTACATCGCTCAACAGCGTAAAGTTGATGCGACTATCAGTGTTCTTCTTGTCGTGTTGCATCAGCTCGACCAAGCTATCGTAGTGGCTACAAAGAATATCGGGCTTACCATAGTGGTCGAAGATAAAGCCGACTGTGTGGCGCAACTTCTCTTGGGGGAAACCGCACTTCTTCACAGCGAGATACAATTCTGCCACCAAGCCCCACGCCACGGCTCTGCCATGAAGTACGGGACTTCCCACGTTCATATAATGGCTTTCGAGGGCGTGTCCGATGGTATGTCCGAGATTCAGTGCCTTTCGGAGACCTTTCTCGCAGGGATCTTCGGTCACGATGGCTTGCTTCACTTCGATGCTCTGGCGCACCAACTCGGAAAGCTCCTCATAGTCTGGCGTATCGAGCGGGAAGCGCAAATGTCTGTGCCACATCTCCTCGTCTTTGAGGAGGCTGTGCTTGAGCATTTCGGCATAGCCCGAACGGATGTTATCATCGTCTTGCGTCCGCAGAAAGTTCGTATCAATAATCACGGCACGACTATCCGCAAATGCTCCAATCTCATTCTTGTAGCCCTCAAAGTTAATGCCCGTTTTACCTCCCACCGCAGCATCGACCATCGAGAGCAGGGTTGTGGGGATATTGATGTGTGCAATGCCCCGTTTGAAGGTCGCTGCCGCAAATCCGCCAAGGTCTGTAACCATACCGCCTCCCACACAAACGAGTGCCGAACGGCGGGTTGCCTTGCCGTTGCAAAGGGCTTCCCACACCATCGAGAGCGTGAAAAGCGATTTAGCTGTGTCGCCAGCTTCGATGCGTATATGCTCTGCGTCGGCAAGTGCTTTGGCATCGGCTATGAGAGGCAAACACAGGTGCGACGTATGGCTATCGCTTAGCGTAAATGTGCGGTCGGGAGCTATTTCTGCAAGGACTTCGCTCAAAATCGAAGGCGTGTCGTGGGTGTAAATGATATGGCTCATAAAAAGAGGAATGCTTTATAAAGTGTGCGGTCGGGGTTCGTAAGTATCAAAGGCGGTGCGATAATCTTCGGGAATAGGCACAGTCTTTTTCTCCGATTGCGAGAAGCAAACGAGTACCGTGTTGCAACGGCAATAAACCTTCGTACCGTCCAAGCTCACAGCCTGCTGCTCGAGCATAAAACTCTTCTCGCCAAGATGCCCCACGCGGGTTTCAACCACGACCTTATCACCATAGAAAATTGGCATCAGGAAATCGGCTTGGATGTTGGCTATCACTGGTACAACATCTTGCTTTGTGAAATTACTGGGGAGCACATCGTTGAAAAACTCCTGCTTCCCCAAATCGTAGAAAGAAAAGTAGGCATTGTTGTTCACATGCCCAAAAGAATCGACATCGCTAAAGCGAATTTGTATGGGTAACTGATGATATTTCTCTGTCATAGGAATTTAGAAAAAATTGCGAGCGATGGCAACAATGCGCCCACGGTTGGGGATGTGCGCCATCGTCTCTTTGTCAAGACAACAAAGGTCGGCAAGACTATATATATTGCGTGCCTCGTCCGTGGCTTGCTCGCCAGCGTGACGGAAAAGCAGGTTGCGAGCGTCTACAATCTCCACGGCTTCTCGCAGATACTCTGCTTCGCTACCTGCAAGTTGTAGCAGGTGGTGGATGTAGGCTTCAAGGGCATTGACGAATTCTTCTTGCATGGCAAAGGGACTATTGTTCTGGCACGCTGATTTCTCCCGAGCCAACACAGATGGTGTGCGTTTTGTCGTAGATCACGCCAAATTGTCCAGGAGCAATGCCTTGGATATCCGTATCGCTCTCCACGAGATATTGCCCATTGGCTTGACGCAACAGCCGACCAGGGGTAAAGAAGTCCGTATGGCGGATTTTGAACGAAATGTCCACCTTCTCGGCATCGCCCCAAGGGTTTTCGGTGATGAAATGGAAGTCTGCCAAGGCAAAAGAACGGCCATATTGCAACAAGGTGTCGTAGCCGTGACTGACGTAGAGAATGTTCTGCTCCACGTCCTTCTTGACCACGAACCACGGCCCGCCCGAAAGCCCTAAGCCCTTGCGCTGACCGATAGTATGAAACCAATAGCCACGGTGCTTGCCCACGACCTTTCCCGTTTCGATGTCCACCACAACGCCCTCTTTCTCGCCTAAGAAACGGCGCACGAACTCGTTGTAATCAATCTTCCCTAAGAAACAAATTCCCTGACTATCCTTCCGACGTGCCGAAGGCAGGCGTGCATCCAATGCCACTTGGCGCACCTCCTCTTTCATCAAGCGTCCGAGGGGCAAAATGAGCTTTGACACCTGTTCCTTATTCAGCTGCGCCAAAAAGTCGGTCTGGTCTTTGACAGGGTCAATGCCCGTGCCGAGCCACCGCCCGCTTTGGAAAGCCACTTCGCCCCCGATGGGTGCGCCGTCACCATCCTCCACAATCGTGCCGTAGTGACCTGTGGCAATGCGGTCGTAGGCGTATCCAATGCGCTTTTCAAACGCCCCAAACTTGATGAGCTTATTGCACATCACATCAGGATTAGGCGTTAAGCCACGGCGCACACGGTCCATCGTGTACGTAACCACGTTGTCCCAATAGTCTTTCTGCAGGTCAATGACCTCCAAAGGTAGCCCATAGCGTCGTGCCGTGGCTTGCGCAAGTTCAATATCTTCCTCGGCTGTGCAACTCATATCCTCTCCCTCCATACCGATACGGATATAGAAGAGATCGGGGCGCAGACCTTGTTCGTAGAGCAGGTGCGTCACGACCGCACTGTCCACGCCTCCAGAGAGCAACACAGCTGTTTTAAGTTCAGTCATACGGTGTACTTAAATGATTGTACAAAGGTACGCATTTCATCTCCTTGCGCCAACAATTTCGACTATCGCCACTGAAAAACTTTTCTCTCTGCGCCAACATTTCCGGCTGGAGGCAGAGAAAAACTTCAAGACACAGTGCGATTTGTACAAATCACAGTGTGAAATGAAAATTATTAGCGCAAACAGACGAAAATATAGGCGCAAGCTGTGAAGTTTTTAAGCATAGGAAGTTGTTCCTTCTCTCGGACATGGTACAATTATTCTCTGCCCAAGCATCGCCTATCTCCTAAAAAGGACTACATTTGTAGGCATATAATATAAAGACCCACCCAACTTATGTTTCGCAAATGTAGTGTACTCATAATCCTTTTGGCAGGACTGCTGTTGATATCCTGCGGAAGCGATGCAGGCAATCGCCCCGACCCGAAACCCTCGGTCTATTTCTGGCGCACGAACTTCGCCCTCTCGAAAGAAGAAACCGCCTTTCTGAAACAACACCACGTAGGGCGTATCTATCTGCGCTACTTCGATGTGGTGCTGAACGAGGAGAACGAAGCCACTCCCAACGCTACAATTACATTCAGCAGTCCCTTTCCCGAGAACGTGGAGATTGTCCCCACTGTTTTTATTATGGAAAATGTATTGCACGCACCGCACGACGAATTGGCAGAACGCTTGGTGAAACGCATTTTGCAAATGAACGAAACGCACAGCGTGTCGAATGTGCGAGAGGTGCAGCTCGACTGCGACTGGACTGAACGCTCACGCACGGCTTGTTATGCGCTTTTTGAGAAAGTGAGAGAGCTACTCAAAGCGCACAACATCCTTCTCTCTGCCACCATCCGCCTACATCAGCTACGCATGCCACCGCCGCCAGTCGATTATGGTGCGCTGATGGTCTACAACACAGGTGCTGCCAACAAAGCCAATGGGCGCAACCCCATTATCGACCTGCGGGACATTGAGCCATTTCTCCCCGCTTTGAAGAAATACGACCTCCCTCTTTGTGCGGCTTATCCCGACTTTGAGTGGCGCAGACTCTTTGGGGCAAAGGGATTGAAAGGCATTCTCTATGGCGACGAAATGGTAGACACACTCGTGTTCCAGCCTCGCACGCCCTCGAGCTACGTTGCTATTTCCTCCCGTCATCTCACCACCTCACTCGCAGGAGGCAACCATGCAGATCTTTATGTGGCAATAGGCGACAGTGTCCTCGTCAGTCGTAGCGACCAAAAGACGATTGAGGCAGTGCAACAAGCCCTCGCCAAGCACCGCCTCTCTATTCACGAACAAGTAATCATCTATCCCTTGGCAAAGGAGAATATCCTGCGCCGTAAATCATCTGAGTATGAAAAGATTTTTAATCCTTAGTGCACTCCTCCTTGCAAGCACTCTGCAAATGCTGGCCTGCTGTTACGAGCCAACGAACAACTATTACATTTTCCGCGCTAACAGCAACGAATTGACCGACGGAGGCTTGGGCGAACGTATGCTGGCAAACTGGGGAGTATATCTTGGCAATTCTGATGAAGCCTGGAGTATCAATGAGTTGGGTTCAATCCCGCCCAAAGAGTTTGCACAGAGCAATAATAAGGTCATTGCCACGGCTCGCAAGCGGAACGACAAAGAGATGTTGGTATATCTCCAACTGCTGAACAATCAGCTTCGTTGCGTAGACATTGTGCAGAGAATGGCTTCTGATTGGGACTATCCTACCCAGACCGAGATCGCATTTATGCAGAATGGTTTGCGCTTGGTGCATAAACAAGCCTTGGCTTATAAGGGCAAGCGGTTGCGCGACCGCTACCTTTTGATGGCAATGCGCTCCGCCTTTATGCTCAAGGCGTATCCTCAAGCCACAAATGTATGGAAGCAGTTGGC
>JBHAFO010000204.1:0-4062 GCA_041856145.1 Alloprevotella sp. | reverse complement strand
GGAATGCGGCTTGCAAAGCCCTTGAAGCACGGTCGAAACGGCTGAATTGTTCTGCCGAGAAGTCGTCAAATTCGCTCGAGTCGCTCCCTGCAAAATGCGAGAAGACACTCCGGGGAATAAGTGATTTATGCTCGTGCAAATAAGCTATAAGAGCAGGCATATCAGATTCGGGGTTAAAGCCGAGACGCGACATTCCTGTGTCTAATTTAATATGTATCGGGAAATCCGTAATGCCCTCTCGTTTAGCAGCTTGTCGCAGGGCGTCGAGCAAACCAAAATTATAAACTTCAGGCTCTAAGCGGTATTGAAACAAGAGGTCGAACGAAGACATCTCCGGGTTCATAATAATAATATTACTCCTAATACCAGCCTTTCGCAGTTCCGCACCCTCGTCTGCCACAGCCACGGCAAGATATTCCACACCACGGTCTTCCAACGTTTTGGCAATCTCCACCGCACCCGTGCCATAGGCAGAAGCCTTGATCATGCACACCATTTTTGTCGTAGGTTGCAGGAAAGAACGATAGAAATTGAGGTTTTCGCCAACAGCTTCAAGGTCTACTTCCAAGATCGTTTCGTGAACACGCTGAGAAAGGCGCTCCACGATGCGCTCAAAGCCGAAGGAGCGAGCACCTTTCACCAACACAACAGTGCGTTCCAAGCTGCGCAGAGCACTGCTCCGCAAGAGATGTCCCGTACTCTCAAATTGCAAAACAGTCGTTTCGCCTTTGAGTTTCGCCTGCAAGCCGTTCCACTGTGTACCAACAGCAAGTAGATGATTCACTTGGTGCTTGTCCAACAATTCTGCCACGGCATCGCAGATACGCTCCACGCTCAAACCACTTTGCAGGATGTCGGAAAGAATGACCATTCGCTGATAGTCCGCAGGCACGGGGCGACGCTCCATAAAGTTGAGAGCAATCTCAAGGCTCGTGATGTCGTTGTTATAGGCGTCATTGATAATCGTACAATTATTGCTCCCTTGCTTCACTTCTAAGCGCATGGCTACAGGTTCTAAGCGTGGCAGGCGTTCGGCGAGTACTTCGGGCGTGCAGTGGAAGAAGAGTAGTGCGGAGAAAAGCGTTGCTATGGCATTCTCAATACTGGCAGAGTCGGTAAAAGGAATTTGAACCGTATAACCATCTTCGGGCATGGGCGCAAAATGTAAGTCTCGTCGCAGACTGTCGGATAGGCGGTAATGTAAGGTGGTGTGACAACCCTCGGTTTTCACTTCCGACACGTAGAGTTCTGCCTTTTCATCCTTTACCGACCAGCCATAAACACAACCTGCGTATCCCTCTGCCTGCATCTCTTGCACACAGGTAGCGACCACTTCATCGTCTTGTCCATAGATAAACGCCTTGGTGTGGGCAAAAAGGCGTAACTTCTCGCGTATTTTCTGTACCTTCGATGCAAAGTTTTCTTGATGTGCCTCCCCTATATGGGTGAGTAAACCGACCGTAGGTGCAATGATTTGTTGCAATATGTCCATCTCTCCCACCTGCGAAATGCCCGCTTCAAAGATGGCAACTTCCGTGTCCTTAGTGAGCAATGCCACAGAAAGCGGTACGCCCACTTGCGAATTGTACGACCGTGGCGAACGCACCACGTTACAGTTGGGCGACACCACCTGATAAAGCCACTCCTTCACGATTGTTTTGCCATTCGACCCTGTGATGCCCAAAACAGTATTGCCTGCAAAGCGTTGGCGACAAGCGATTGCTACCCGTTGCAAGGCCTCGAGTGCCGTGTGATGCGCTTCGACAAGAAGGAAAGATGCCTCGGGGCAACGCTGTGCTAAACCTTCCGACCAACGCTCCACGACGAAAGCACGCACACCACGGTCGTACAATTCTGGCACAAAGCTATGGGCATCTCTGTAAGGCGAAGAGATGGCAAAGAAGAGGGTTGCCTCGGGAAATGTGAGGGTACGACTATCCGTAATGAACCAAGAAATGCTTGGATTTGCCACGCCTCGCAACGTGGCAAAGGGCACGAAAGTCGCTATTTCAGAGAGAGAATAATTCATTGCTTATCTATTGCTGTGGCATCTAACGCCACCAAGCGTTCTTTTGTTTGTTGTAGAAAATACTGATACCCTGCATCGTCGGCATTGCGAGGACGATGGTTCAAAGCTTTCAGCAAACCGATGCGCTCCTTGCCAAAACGTTGTGTGGCTTCGGGAAAAGCCCAAGTCTGTAGGCGTTCCCAGATATAATCGGCAGTTTGCGCTGTAGGGTGGAGCATGTCCGGAGCATAGAAGCGGTAATCACGCAACTCATCGAGCACAATCTCATAGGCTGGGAAATAGCTACACCTTGGATTCGCGGCGCACAACTTATCAACAGCCAACAGCAGGCGTGCCTTTGAGAGCTGACTCTCGTGAAAACCATATTTAGCGTAGCGGTAAGGGCTAATGGTAAACACAACCTTTAAGTCTCTGGGCAAAATTTCGAGCAAGGCTGTCCAATCGGCAACAATCTCCTCTATACTCAAATCTCTTTCCCGAAAACGTCCAGCAGGTTCTTTATGGCAATTTGCCACAATTTGTCCACTCTCCGCAAGTTCATACACTCGCGCTGTGCCAAAGGTTACAAAGAGCACATTCGTTTGCTCAAGCTCCACCTCTGCCCAGCGTTCTTGAATGCGTACTTTGCAGGCATCGGCTGTTTGCTCCGACATCTCCGAAGCGTGCGCCCAACTATGCCACCAACCATCTCGCCCCTCAAAGAGTAGACTCTCGGGTAATGTTTTCTTTAGCAACAAGCGTAGCGCCAAAGCAATGGACGAGGGATTGTACAACGTACCCATAGGATTGACCACCACCCGAGGCAGGGCTTCTGCCATACGCTCTCCCACATTAGTGGCAAAGCAAGAACCAAGAAACAGCACCCGAGCATTCGGGCGAAGCGCAAGGGCTTGCGGTGGCAATTCGACAAGAGTTTGGAAGCGCATTGGAACTATATATAATTATTATGGTGTACCTACAACTTTATCTGCAAGCTGTCTTCTCACGCCACTGCGTAGCGCAAACAAACTCCCATACAGAGCTTTGAACCACAGAGGGGAGAGAAAAACAGATTACTTCCATGACATTGTGGGCAGAAGTATTCGCAAAATTAGAAAGAAACTATAGAGCTAACAAGGCACTGCCCTATTTTGTTACTACCCAACCCCGAAAAACTTCACACCTCGCACCAACAATCTTGACGAGTGACACAAAGGAATTTACCCTCTGCTCCAACATTTTCGATTAGAAGCATTAAGAAAAGTATGTTTGGTACTACAATATATATTACCGCAAGAAGACGAAAATCTTGCCACAAAAAGAGGGTTTTGATACAGCAAAAAGGATTTTCTTGGGCTTCCTCCTTTTTCTCTTGCAACAGTCGCACTGACAAACGAGCTTCAATTGAAATCTTTACATCTCAAAAAACCATATTTTCCAGCCTAAATTCATTCTGTTTCCTATGTTTTTAATTATATTTGCACCCGATAGTTTGTTAATAATACCTATGTGGATCTTGTCTGCGGAGATATATTTAGCAACTTCTCTAATCTATATTATTCCTCTTCCTATATGAACGAAAAATTACAATCTCTGGTTTTAGTAGGAATGATGGCTACAAGCACAGTTGCTTGGGCGCAATTCACTAACACAGCCAACGTTAAAATCTCGACCAATGTCGAAAACCCTGAGCACGTCTTTCACTTTACATCAGTAGACTTTGGTAGTAGAGGATACTTTGTCACGAAAGAAGGCTACGCCACCAACGATTTAACTCGCCGTGGACGTTTTGCTTGGTTTGCTGGCGAGGAAGCCGAAATGTATTATCTCTACAATTTGGATTTGCGTCAATGGGTTGCACCTGTTGCTGGTGCTCCAACTGCGGGCAAGAACAAATTGACTTATGTCCAAGATAGGAACAATGCCCGCCCTTGGCGCATTGCCCGTGAGGGGAATGTAAATAACAACCGCTTCGATGTCTTACCCAACAAAACGACCGATTTGGCATGGAACTTCCATTCTGGTGTGACGTCAAACACAACCTCAACAATTGG
>JBHAFO010000203.1:0-10607 GCA_041856145.1 Alloprevotella sp. | reverse complement strand
GCCTCATTCTTACTATTTTTACGATGCAAAGATAATACTTTTTTCATAAAGACAAGTAAGACCGATAAATATTTTTCCAAAGCTGTATATCAGAAAGTTTGCGAGGGATCACGATGCGACAAAACATGACCACCAATGCCCTCAAAGCAGCCATCATACGTCTAAGGAATAACACCTGCCATCCCCTAAACAAACTATGCTGTAAATTCCTAAAGAGATGGAGCAAGGCATATTTAACAACTATAGAACGTGTAGAAATGTAATTTACTGTATGCCTATCACAACAGATTGGGCAGAATGGCGAGGAAACTCAGGCGGGAAGATAGGAGTATTAGACGGGAAAGCCTACCTCCCAAGGTTTTTCCTACACAAGAAGCAAGCTAAATTTTCGCATAGGGTGAAAGGAGAGCTTGTTGAGTGGGCGGGGTAAAGCCTGCAGGCGGAGCAGAAGAAAATTACAACACTCCCTGCCATTCACAAAGAATGGCAGGGAGTGTACCTATATATAAAGGAGAGGCATTAAAGACTCCAATCTTCTTGCGTCTTTCTTACATAAGTTTTGTAACGACGCTTAGCGGCTTCTTCAGCAGCATGGAAGAGGTCTTGCGCTTCCTCGGGTTGCAGTTTTGCCAATGATGCGAAACGCACCTCATTGTTGATGTAGTCTTGGAAAAGGCTCCAGTCTGGCTCCTTGCTGTCGAGGGTGAATGGGTTCTTGCCCTCAGCCTCGTTGAGCGGATTGTAACGCCAGAGCTGCCAGTAACCGCACTTCACAGCACGTTCTTCTTCAGCCTGTGAGCGTCCCATACCACCCTTGACCTTCAAGCCGTGAGAGATACAAGGCGAGTAGGCAATAACGAGCGATGGTCCTGGATAGGCTTCAGCCTCACGAAGTGCCTTCAGCGTTTGTGCGTGGTCTGCACCCATGGCGATTTGTGCCACGTAGACATAACCATAAGTAGCCTGCATCAAGCCGAGATCTTTCTTCGTGATACGCTTACCACCAGCAGCAAACTGCGCGATGGCAGCAATAGGCGTAGACTTAGACGCTTGACCGCCCGTGTTGGAATATACCTCGGTATCCAAAACAAGGATGTTCACATCTTCGCCACTTGCGAGTACGTGGTCAAGACCGCCGTAACCGATGTCGTAAGACGCACCGTCACCGCCGATAATCCACTGACTACGCTTTGTGAGGAAGTGTGTCAAGTCTTTCAGCTTGGCACAGATCTCACAGCCCTTCTCAGCACACTCTTCGATGAGTGGTTTAAGCTTGTTACCAGCCACACGGCTTGCAGTGGCATCGTCCTTGCCTGCTTTCCATTCCTCGGCAGCGGCTTTGAATTCTTCAGAGGCATTGCCAGACGCCAATGCTTCATCGAGGAAACGCTCAATGCGGGCACGCATCTTCTTGTTGGCAAGGGTCATACCCAAACCGAATTCGCAGAAGTCTTCAAAGAGAGAGTTTGCCCACGCTGGACCACGGCCTTCGGCATTCGTTGTGTAAGGCGTAGAAGGAATAGAACCAGAGTAAATAGATGAACAACCAGTAGCATTGGCAATCATCTGGCGGTCGCCGAAGAGCTGAGTTACGAGGCGCACATAAGGAGTCTCGCCACAACCGGCACAAGCACCAGAGAATTCAAAGAGAGGTTGCGCAAACTGAGAGTTCTTCGCGTTGGAGAAAATATCCACCAAGCTCTGCTTGCTCTTCACATTCTTGATGAGGTGATCCCAGTTGGCTTGCTCTGACTTCTTCTCCTCGTAAGGAGCCATGGTGAGTGCCTTTTCGCCCTTCTTACCTGGGCAAACATCGGCACAGTTAGAACAGCCTGTACAGTCATCAACCGACACTTGGATGCGGAAGCCCATGCCCTTCATAGAGGCAGGTGCTTTGATTTCCATCAAATTGCCAGAGAAGTTCGCTTGTTCTTCTTCGTCGAGGACGAATGGGCGGATACAAGCGTGAGGACATACGTAGGCACACTTATTACATTGAATACAGTTGTCCATGTTCCACGTTGGCACTTGCGCTGCGATACCACGCTTTTCATAAGCCGCAGTACCTTGGTGCCAAGAGCCGTCCACACTCTCGAGGTAAGCCGATACGGGAAGGAGGTCGCCATCCTGTGCATTGATCACACGAGTAATGTTTGTGATATATTCAGGCTCGTTGCGCTCCACCTTTGCATCTTCGGGGAGAGAAACCCAAGCTGGATCTACAGCGAGTTGGTGGTACTCATTACCACGATCAACAGCTGCAAAGTTCATATCCACGATGGCTTGTCCCTTCTTGCTATAGCTCTTGACGATGAACTTCTTCATCTGTTCGACAGCCAACTCGATGGGCACTACGTTTGTAATGCGGAAGAAGGCAGACTGCAAGATGGTGTTGGTACGGTTACCCAAACCAATTTCACGGGCAATCTTCGTGGCGTTGATATAGTAAACAGTAATATTGTGTTCAGCCAAGTAACGCTTCACGTTGTTGGGCAGGTTATTCACCAACTCTTCTCCCTCCCAAAGCGTGTTGAGGAGGAATGTACCGCCGTCGCGCAAGCCGCGCAACACATCATACATGCGGAGATAAGTTTGCACGTGACAAGCCACGAAGTTTGGCGTCTTCACGAGATAAGTGGAGCGAATTGGCTCATCGCCGAAGCGGAGGTGCGAGCAAGTGAAACCGCCCGACTTCTTAGAGTCGTAGGAGAAATATGCCTGCACATACTTATCTGTGTTGTCACCAATAATCTTGATGGAGTTCTTGTTAGCACCCACTGTACCGTCTGCACCGAGACCATAGAACTTGGCTTCGTAAACAGAGCTTCCGCCGAGGGCTTGTTCTTTCTCCAAGGGCAGAGAGGTGAACGTTACGTCGTCGATGATACCGAGCGTGAAGTGGTTCTTAGGCTCGTCCTTCGCCAAATTGTCGAAGACAGAGATGATCATCGTTGGCGTAGTATCGTTTGAACCCAAGCCATAACGACCACCGATCACCAAAGGACGGTTCTCTTGATCGTAGAAGGCATCCTTCACATCGAGGTAGAGAGGTTCGCCCGTTGCGCCGGGTTCTTTTGTGCGGTCAAGCACTGCGATTTTCTTCACCGTCTTAGGAATTGCACCGAGGAAGTGACGCACAGAGAACGGACGGTAGAGGTGTACAGACACCATACCCACCTTTTCGCCCTTGGCGTTGAGATGATCGATCGCCTCACGAGCGGCTTCTGTCACAGAGCCCATGGCGATGATGATGCGTTCTGCATCCTCCGCACCATAGTATGTAAAGAGGTCGTAGTTGCGACCAGTCACTTTAGAAATCGCCTTCATGTACTTCTCCACGATACCAGGCACGGCATCGTAGTAAGTGTTGCACACTTCACGGTGTGCGAAGAACGTTTCGGGGTTCTCAGCCATACCGCGTGCCACGGGACGCTCAGGCGTCAAGGCACGGTTGCGGAATTCCTGCAAAGCCTCCATATCCACGAGAGGACGCACGTCTTCCATATCCATCACCTCCACTTTTTGGATCTCGTGAGAAGTGCGGAAGCCGTCGAAGAAGTTGATGAAGGGGACACGGCTTTCGATCGTTGCCAAATGCGCCACAGCACTGAGATCCATCACCTCTTGCACTGAACCTTCGCAGAGCATTGCGAAGCCCGTTTGGCGACAAGCCATCACGTCGCTATGGTCACCGAAGATACAGAGCGAGTGCGTAGCGAGTGTACGTGCTGATACGTGGAAGACGCAGGGGAGCAATTCGCCCGCAATCTTATACATATTAGGGATCATCAGCAACAAACCTTGTGAAGCTGTGAACGTTGTTGTCATTGCTCCAGCTTGCAGAGAGCCGTGTACAGCACCAGCGGCACCGCCTTCCGATTGCATTTCCTGCACGTGTACGGTATCGCCAAAGAGGTTGATGCGATTTTGGGTAGACCATTGATCGACATAGTCGGCCATTGGCGAGGAGGGAGTGATAGGGTAAATAGCCGCTACTTCTGAGAACATGTACGCTACATGTGCAGCTGCCTGATTACCATCACAGGTTATCATTTGCTTTGACATAATATGTTTGAAAATTTAAATTGACCACGAGCTGTGGTGATGAGTAGTCCTGTGAAGCAAGAAAGGTCTTCGCCTCCCTCTATGCTGTTAATAGAGGAAGCCGAAGAGCCAGAGAGGAATGTTGTTGCCTGCTCCTGTTTCTAAGTTGTAGCGGGCAAAATATGTGTTAGGCGCAGATTTGGTGCGCTTGGTGCGGTCGCAAACACAGATATTCAGGTTTTCATTGACCACATAGAAGCCATCGCGCTTGCCTTTGTTCACTTGGTGGTGACGCCAGAGGGAATTGACGAAGAACGACTCCATCAAGTTTTGTTCCTCCACCTTACCGTTGAGGGCATAAATCATATTGGCGTCGTGCAAGAGCACGGCAGCAGGCTTCTTGGGATAGGTGTCGCCTGGATTATAAACCATGTTCACAAAACGCCCTTCTTCCAAGTATTTCAAGTAGTTCATCACCGTGGCACGAGAGGTCTGTATCTCGTCTGCCAAGTGACTCACATTGGTGGCTGTACCCTCAGACACAGCGAGCAGATAGAGCAGTTTTTTTATCTTGGGGAGATATTTCAACTCTATTTGCTTGGTAAAAAGTATATCCACCTCCAAGATACTGTTCATTGCCTTGAGCAGCTTCTCCGTGAAGTTACGATCTTCCACATAGAAAGGGTAGTAGCCGTGATGGAGGTAGTCTTTGAACATTTCCCAAGGGTTCACTCTTGGTGTGATCGTCTTCATGATCTGCTCATGGTCTTTGATCAATTCGTCTAAAGAGTAGGCTTTCAACGAGAGATTGCACCGCTCGTTGATGTACTCACGGAACGAAAATCCATGGAGATAGTAGAAACGTGCCACTTGGTTCAGCTCCTCTTCGTCTGGCCCCGCATTCTCTTGCACGGGCGTAGTAGTGAAAACAATACGAAGGTAGGGATATTTATGGTAGCAGTCCAAGAGTTGTCGTTGCCAGTTGGGCAATTTGAACACTTGGTCAATCAGCAAAACAGTTCCGCCAGCTTCCACAAATTCGCCAGCAAACTCTACTAATCCACGGCCGTGGAAGTAGAAGTTATTCATGCTGATGAAAAGGCATTGACGCAACAATGGGTCGTAATTTTCTTTGGCATATTGGAGCAAGAAAGTAGTACGTCCCACTCCACGCGACCCTCTGATACCGATGAAGCGATAGCTCCAATCGATAGTATCCATTAGCGAACGACGGACGGAGAAGTTGCTATGCTCCATCCAGAAAGCGTGTGTCTGAAAGAACTTTTCCATTATTTTCTTCATTCAGTAGTCCCTGCAAATATAATAAATTCCCATCAAATCGCAAAGTCTGTTTTGCAAAATAGAGAAATTCTCCCTCTTTTTCTTGGATGCGTATGCAGGGCTAACAAACAGAACCACCGCCCTTTGTGTGTCCTAATTTAGTTTTGTGCTGGGCTTATGGCCTATTATCTCGCACAAAGGTACATATTTTTGAGCAGAATGCTCGGCTTTTTTAGGGGAAAATTTCGCAGAAAATGATGCGCTTTACATTTGAATGGGAGGCGGGGAAAGGGCGCATAGGCTCTGCAATATCGATTGATAGAAAGCAAGCGACACATCTATACCCAGCCCTCCCGCCTTTTCATTTTTTACAGGAAGATTAACTTTCGGGCTTTGGAGAAAATTCGGCTGACGCCTTTTGGAAAAACACGGAGGCTTGGAAAAGTTGCAGGAAGCGCAGGGAGTTTTCTCAAGTTGCGCCCCGTGAAAAGGCTTGAAGCCGACAAAAAATAAGGGAAGACGGCTTTATCGCGCCATCTTCCCTTTGTGCTTAGTGCAAAGATAATACTTTTCCGTTCGAGATGCAACCCTAATTGTTGCAAAACCTTAAAGACGGATGCTTTCTTTAAGAACTTAGAGTTTCTTGTTCCTTCACTCCTTATTTCACCAACATCTGCCAAGCATATCCCACCGAAGCAATGCCGAGGTTGAGGGCTATGACAAGGTGATAGGGAGTTGGGAGGAAAAGTACGGCGAGGAGGACTGAGACAACGAGGAGGAATTGCACTGCGATGTGACGGAGCGTCTGTTTTTCAAAGTGGAAATTGTAGCGGCGATGGTACGTCGCACAAATAGCTACGAAGTCGAGGAAATTAGCCACCGAGATACCTATACCAGCTCCGATAAGTCCAAATTTTACGGGCGCACTCATTGTCTCTTCTGCCGTAGCTTGAAGTTGCAAACCATAACGCTCGCCCCATACGAAACCGCCAATAACTGCCACAACCAGTGCCACATAATAAAGCGTCTCCATGGCAAAATAAACCTTGCTCTCTGCCCGTGCCAAGGGATAGTAAGCCACAGGCGTATAAATCGCCTTGAAAAACATCGACAACATGGCGCAAACCACCATGGGAACAACGACAAGGAAATCGCTGGTATAGAGCAGTGGCACTAACCAAGGCAGGATGCTCGCCAACCCTATGATGCAGGGCGACACAAAGGCAAGGAGCACCACAATTTGCTCGTTTGCCAATTTTTCAGCTTTCACCTCTTCGTTCATCACAGCCGAGAGCCGTGGAAAATAATCGACATCAACGGCAGAGAAAATCAGTCGGACATAACTCACCGTGAGCGTAAAACCTGCGGCATACAATCCCACAGTTTGCACATTGCCAAGGCGCATCAACAAGGTGGCTATGAGCATATCTGCCCCGCTTCCCACCAAGCCTGCACCCATATAGGCGATGCCAAGTCCGAGGAGGTAACGCCCTGCTCTGCGGAAGGTGCGGTGGCGAAAGGCGGTGCGATAAGGAAATTGGCGCAGGGTTGTCCCAAAGGTCAGCAACAGGTGCGCCACCAAGCAGAGTACAAGGGTGGGGACAACGCCTTTGAGACCGTATTGCCAGTAGACTGTGACCGTAATAATGAGCGTAGTGAATGTACTTCCGCCCGTTGTCACTGCCAAGGCTTTGAGTCTGCGTGTGCCTTTGAGAATGGCAGTTTCTGTGCCCAGCAGAGTGGTTACGCCAATGGCTGGTGAGAGCCAAAACCAAAGGGCTGTTTGGGAGAATGTGCCTGTGGCTGAAAGGCTCATCAAAGGGCCTATTGCCATACATACCAGCGTACCAAAAAGGGCTATCAACAATGCCCAACTGCGGAGGACTGCCACGTAGCTTGTCATCTCCTCCGTGCGTTCTCGCTCGTAGAGCCTACTCAATCGCTGAACAGCAGAGAATGAAAGCCCCATCCCCGTGGTATTGCTCAAGAGAGAGATACCTTGGTTAAAATAATTAGCCAAGCCAACGCCTGCCGTACCGATGAGCAGAGCCGTTAGCTTGGTGCGCACAACAGCAGCCAGCACACCTAACGTTTGCACGCCAGTGAGCAGACCTGTTGCTTTGAGGAAATGGGATTTCATAGATGGTTGCACAGACTTTTTGACCTTTCCAATTTAGGCAAAACGATGGGCAAAAATACTGAACTTAAACACTTGGCAGAGAGTGACCATTGATTTTGCGATAGAGATCGAGGGCAAAAACATCGGTCATACCGCTCAGATAATCGAGCACTGCCATAAGGCGAACGGCGAGGTCGGGGTGACGCAACTCGTACTGCTCGCTGGCTTGACTCAACAGCAATTTGCTAAAAGTCTTCTCGGGCGAAAGCACGGCATCGGTCATCAGTTCGAGCAGCGTGTATATGATCTGATAGCCCGCGATCTCAATATCTTGCACCTCCCTACTCCTATAAATACGACTTTTTGCCACCTCGGCGCATTTGCCATAGGCACGACAAAGCCGCTCGGGGAGGTGGTCGATGAGCGAACCTTGGAAGCGTCCTGCGAGAATGTCCTCCTCGTTATCGACAAAGACCCGCACGCAGGCACGCACCAATGTGCCGATTGCCATGGCGCGGTAGTAGACGAGTTGCGAGCTGACATCTGTTTCTTCATGCGCCGCCTGAGAAATGCGTTCCTGCTCATCGGGAGAGAAGAACCCAAGGAGCAAGCGTTCTGTTTCCTCTGCGCTGAGAATACGGAGCTTATAGGCATCTTCGATGTCCATAATCTCGTAGCAAATATCATCGGCTGCCTCAACGAGATAGACCAATGGGTGGCGGGCGTAACGTACCCCCAAGTCGTTTCTCTCCAAGCAGGGAATGCCGAGGGCATGCGCTATCCGTTCATAATCCGCCTGCTCGGAGGCAAAAAAACCAAACTTCTCCTTTGGTGCAAGGGTCGATGAAAAAGGATATTTCACGATGGATGCCAAGGTGGTATAGGTCATCACGAAACCGCCCATGCGCCTGCCGTTGAATTGGTGAGTGAGCAAGCGGAAAGTGTTGGCGTTGCCATCAAAAAGCGTAAGGTCTTTCCATTCTTGTTCAGTCAGTCTTTCTTGTAATGCCAGTCCTTTCCCTTCGGCGAAGAAAGTGCGAATGGCACGCTCCCCGCTATGTCCGAAAGGCGGGTTGCCCATATCGTGCGCCAAGCAGGCGGCAGAAACGACATCGGGAAGGGTGTGCATCAAATTGGGATCGAGGTGCGGATGACGACGGAGCAGTTCCGAAGCCACATCATTACCAAGACTGCGCCCCACGCTACTGACCTCTAACGAGTGCGTCAGCCGATTGTGCACAAAGACACTGCCCGGGAGTGGGAACACCTGGGTTTTGTTTTGTAATCGACGGAAGGGTGAGGAAAAAATCAAACGGTCGTAGTCGCGCTGAAAGACGCTACGACTTTCGCCAGCAATATGTGCTGTGGTTTCTTTACCAAAGCGGAGTGGCGAAATGAGTTGGTGCCAATTCATAAGGGAATGGTAGGACAAAGAGCGTCCCTACTTCAAAATCCGACAAGCTGTTTCACAGCGAAATAGAGGGGCGGTACGCAAAGCGCAGGCAGGAGGTTGATGGTTTTGCAGTCTTTGATGTGCAAAATGCCAAGCCCTGCTGCAGCAATCAGAACACCGCCGACAATACTTATCTCTGCTAACAATTCGGGCTGGAGCGATACCTGCGAGAGTTTCGCACTCCAATAGAAAGCGCTCTGCCAAAGGAAGACGACAATTGCACTGACTGCCACGCCAAATCCATAGGTGGAGGCGAGCACAATCATCGTTACAAAATTGAGCGTTGCCGAGGTGATGAGATAAGAATCGTCGTTGTACAAGGCACTCAAGATAGGACCTACCATTGAGAGAGTGCCGATACAACAGAGCAGGATGCCCGTGAGGATGCCTTCAGAGAGCTTGCCCTTGGAAAAACGTGCGGTGGCACGGTCCATACGCTCATCGAGTCGGAGAAGCGTGCCTATCACCCCGCCAATGGCGAGGCAGAAGATGAAAAGTACGGAAGCACCAGCTTTTTCGATATTGGTCATTGCCACGTTTACACCGAGGACGAGCGAAGCCAATCCCATTGCTGTGTTTAGCACGGTGATATATTTCTCACGAATCTTGGGGCGTGCCAATGCGCCAATGCCAGCACCGATGATGATGCCAATAAAGTTGAGAAAAATTGCGTACATAGACTGGATTTTTTAGATCACTATATCATCCTTGTGCGTAGGCTTCTAAGAGTTCGGGCGTGGAGGCAAGGATGGTTGTGTGGTGGCGTTGCACTTCTCCCTCGACCAAGAGGGCAAAGATGCGCAAACTATTGCCAAAAAGTTCTGGACGCTGTGTGGCGTTGTAGAGTAAGAGGTGGAGCATCAGGAGCAGGCTTGCCATTTCCACCAAACCACGACCGCAGAGATCGAGGAAAGCCGTGTGCTCAAAACTCTTGGCGTGTGCAAGGGCTGCTTCATACAGTTCTGCCATCGCTTTCGCCTTAGCTTGAATTGCCAAGAACTCGGGAGCAACGCTCTTCTCTGCCCATTCGTTGAGGAGGGAAGCATACGTGCCGTTTGTCACATAGCGGAGCGCAGCCACAACCTGCATCTGCGACGTGCCTTCATAGATGGTTGTAACACGAGCATCTCTGGCAAGACGTTGAATAGGGTATTCCATCACCAAGCCCGAACCTCCGTGCACCTGTAAACCATCGTAGCAAACGGTGTTGGCGAACTCTGCATTCATCAACTTCGCCAGCGGTGTGAGGCAGTCGGCAAGGCGCATCGCCGTCTTGAGTTCTTTGCGCTCCTCGGCTTCGAGTTTGCGGGAACGTGCCACGTCTTCCAATGCTTTGTAAAGGTCTACGTAGCGAGCAGTCTCGTAGAGAAGTGCACGAGAGGCATAGAGCCGTGCCTTCATGTTGCCGAGGAGTTGAGCCACGGGGGCAAGCTCTGCAATGGGACGACCAAATTGTTTGCGCTCGAGGGCAAAGCCGTAAGCCTCCGTATAGGCAGCTTGCTGAATGCCTACGCTTTGTGCTGCCACGCCAAGGCGAGCGCAGTTCATCAGGGACATAACATATTTAATAAGTCCCATCTTTCTATCTCCACAAAGCTGTACAGGTGCATCCTTGAAGGCGATTTCACAAGTGGCAGAGCCATGCAATCCCATCTTCTCTTCCACACGGCGCACCTCGCAACCGCCGTCGCGACGGTCGTAGATAAAGAG
>JBHAFO010000202.1:0-5293 GCA_041856145.1 Alloprevotella sp. | reverse complement strand
CTCCTCTATATATTTGTACTTGTGACAATGCTAATGGCTTGTGCTGATGGCAAGAAGCAAGAAACGACGGCTGTGGAGAATGATAGCACTGCCGTGGATTCGTTACCCGCAGACAGCGATACGATCGTGGCAGAGAGTGTGCCCGTGTCGGCTGATGGACTTTTTGCAGACTTCATTTATGGCTATATGAAGAGTAAGAAGCGACAACTCGAACGTACCGTGTTCCCACTTCCTATGGCGAAAGACGGCACAGAGATACAAGTGCAAAAGGAGGCATGGAAGCATGATCGCTTGTTCAGTCGCATGGACATGATTTGCCTCTTGTTCCAAGACGAAAAAGCAATAGGGATTGAGAAAGATACGGCTGTGAAACAGGTTTCTGTGGATATGCTTGACTTGAAGGCTTCGCACGTGAAGCAGTATGTTTTTCAGAAGATACGTGGACAATGGTTCTTGACAAGAATCAACGAGCACGCTTTGTCGCAGAATAGCAACAGCGATTTCTACCAATTTTATAAGCAATTCGCCTCCAGTCCGAAGTTCCAAAAGCAACACATTGCCAATCCTTTCCTTTTCACCACCTACGACAGTGATAACTTCAGCACGATTGAAGGAACGCTGGATGTGGTGCAATGGCCCGACTATGCACCACAATTTCCACAAGGCATAGTGGCGACGCTCAATTATGGACAGGCATTCCCCAATCCTAATAGTCGGGTGTTATTGCTCAATGGCGTATCGAACGGTATGACCTGCACTTTGGTATTTAAGAAAGTGCGTGGAAAATGGATGATGACCAAGTTTAGCAACTAAGCCTCCCGATGAGAAAAGAAACAAACTATTCTTTGCTGGCACACAACACCTTTGGCTTGGCTGTCAAATGTCGCAACTTCGTGGAATACGAAACTGTTGAAGAATTACAGACGGCTTTGGCAGAGTTACGCACTGCGCCAAACCGCCCCTTTCTACACATTGGCAGTGGTAGTAACCTTTTGTTCTTGGGCGACTATGACGGCACGATTTTGCATTCGCAGATTAGAGGCATAGACGTGTTGGCTGAAGATACCGATACAGTGCTGGTGCGTGTTGGTGCAGGTGTGGTTTGGGACGACTTTGTGGCAGAGGCTGTGCGCAGAGGTTGGTATGGTGCTGAAAACCTCAGTCTTATTCCTGGCGAAGTGGGCGCAAGTGCTGTGCAAAACATCGGTGCTTATGGTGTAGAGGTGGAGGAGATGATAGAAGAGGTGGCAACTGTGGCAGTGATAGATGGTAGCGAGCATTTATTCTCTCGTGCCGATTGCCAATACGGCTACCGCCAGAGTGTCTTCAAAAGTGCTTTGAAAGGGCAATATATCGTCACCTCTGTGACCTATCGCTTGAGCAAGAAGTTTCAGCCCAACTATCGCTATGTCGCTCTGCAACGAGAGGTGGAACAGAAAGGTTTACTTGCTACCGCCACCGCCGAGGATATTCGCCGAATAGTGATAGCTGTGCGCAATGCCAAGCTCCCCGATCCAAAAGAACAAGGTAATGCTGGCTCTTTCTTTATGAATCCAGTGATCAGCCACGAGGCATTTGCGCATTTGCAAGAGCAGTATCCCGAAATTCCCTTCTATCCAGCGTCCAATGGTATCAAAGTGCCTGCGGGCTGGCTCATAGAAAAGGCAGGCTGGAAAGGGAAGAGTTTGCAACGGGCAGGTGTGCACGCCAAGCAAGCCTTGGTCTTGGTCAATCTTGGAGGTGCAACGGGTGCTGAAATCCAAGCTCTTTGCAAGGCGGTACAGCTGAGCGTGAACGAAAAGTTTGGTATCCAGCTTCACCCCGAAGTGAATTTCATTGGCGAGGAAAGACCATAGGACGAAAGAATGGGGAGATTGACATTTCTCGGAACGGGAACCAGTAGCGGTGTCCCTATGTTGGGATGCGACTGTGAGGTTTGCATTTCGACCGATTCCCGCAACAAGCGACTGCGCACCTCGGCTCTGTTAGAGAGTGAAGGCGGCGCACGTATCCTCTTTGATTGCGGGCCAGACTTTCGGCAACAGATGTTGCGCAGCGACTTCAAGCCTTTGGACGCCATTCTGATAACGCACAAGCATTACGACCATATCGGTGGTTTGGACGATCTGCGTCCTCCGAAATTCTTTGAGCATTGTCGTATTTATGCCGAGCAGTCTTGTGTGGAAAGTTTGCAAGAGCGTATGCCCTATTGCTTTGGGAAAGAGAAATATCCAGGTGTGCCAGGGCTTGACCTTCAGACTTTGGAGCTGCACCAACGCTTGGAAATTGGCGAAGTGAGCATTCTGTCTTTTCAAGTGATGCACGGCAAAATGCCGATTGTTGGTTTTCGCTGTGGCAACTTGGCTTATATCACAGATATGAAGACTATTTCGGAGGAGGAGATGCCCTATATAGAAGGTGTGCATACGCTGGTTGTAAATGCTTTGCGCCACGAACCGCACCACTCGCACCTCTCCCTGCTCGAAGCCCTTGACTTTGCCGAGAAAGTCGGTGCGGAGCAAACCTATTTTACCCATATAGCCCATAGCTTGGGAACGCACGAGGCAGTGAGTAAAACCTTGCCTGAAGGCGTGTTTCTCGCCTATGATGGCTTGCAGATAACAGTATAAAAGATGTCAGATAAGATACAAGTACAAATTCCAGAAACGGCAATTATTCAGGCTGCGAGCGAGGGTATGGATGCCTTTGTCGCAGTCTTTGTGAATGCCATTAAGGACTCCGTTGGCGGAGAACTGACTGCTGAGACCATGCAACAGTTGAATGCCGACCAAATCACCCTCTGGGGATATGCCATTCTGCACGAAGAAGTGATGGACGGCGGTTTCATTCAGCTTATTCAGAATGGTTATGGTCCCTTCATCTTCCTCAATCCTTTTGCCAAGGCTTTGCGGTTGTGGGGATTGAAGGATTTGCAGAAATTGATATACAAGGGACGAAAACTCTTTGAGGAAAATGCGGAAGTGCTGACCGCTGAACTGTCCGATGAGGAGTTTATGGCGCTGTACGAGCAGTTCCCAAAGTTCGACGACCTCGATGACGAATTTATTATGGAGGAGGCGAATTATACAGAGACGATTGCCACTTATATTGATGAGCACCTTGAGCAGTTTGCCACCATCATTAAATCCTAATCTGCCCGTATTATGGCAAAAGATAAGAAGAAACTGAAGCCTGCGAAGGTCAATATCAAGAATAAGCGTGCGGAGTACGACTACTTTGTTATCGACTCCTACACTGCTGGCATAGTACTTTCAGGTACGGAGATTAAGAGTATTCGCGCTGGCAAGGCTGGACTGGTCGATACGTTCTGCTTCATAGATAAAGGCGAGTTGTGGGTAAAGAACATGTACATTGCTGAATACGATTTCGGCTCTTACAACAATCACGCCGTGCGCCGTGACCGCAAACTACTTCTCAATAAAAAAGAAATCCGTGCTCTGCAAAATGAAACACGAACGCCCGGTTTCACGATTGTTCCCCTCCGCCTTTTCATCAATGAAAAAGGGCTTGCCAAGTTGGTAATAGGGCTTTGCCGAGGCAAGAAGGAGTACGACAAACGCGCCTCTATCAAGGAGAAAGAGGACAAGCGAGAGCTAGCACGCACGATGATGAAGCGTTATTAAGAAAGCCCCATTCATAGAAGAGCAGAAAGAGCCTTTTCCTCTTTCTGCCTTTCCATATATTATAAAAGGACTATTTAATGCAAGGACTAACAGACATTGTGAAAGATCGGATTCTCCTGCTCGACGGAGCAATGGGAACGATGATTCAATCTTATAAATTGGGTGAGGGCGATTTCCGTGGCGAGCGATTTGCCGACCTTCCTGGGCAGCAGAAAGGGAATAATGACCTACTTATCCTCACGCGTCCCGATGTTATTGCCGAAATACATACCCGCTACTTGAAAGCTGGTGCGGACATTCTCTCAACGAATACTTTTTCTTCGCAACGCATCTCCATGGCGGATTATGGTTGTGAGCATTTGTGCCGAGAGCTGAACCTCGAGGGCGCACGCTTGGCACGCCAATGTGCCGACCAATTCTCTACGCCCGAGAAGCCTCGCTTTGTGGCAGGTGCAGTAGGGCCAACCAACCGCACCTGCTCAATGAGTCCCGATGTGAACGACACTGCGTTGCGTCTGCTCACATTCGATGGGCTTGCTGAGGCTTATTTGGAGCAGATGGAGGCTTTGTTAGAGGGAGGAGTGGACGCCTTGCTCTTGGAAACTATCTTCGATACGCTCAATCTCAAGGCAGGACTTTATGCAGCAGAAGAGGCGATGCGAAAGGTCAATCGCCGTGTGCCCATCATGCTCTCAATGACCGTAGCCGACCTTTCGGGACGCACGCTTTCGGGGCAGAGCATCAAGGCTTTCTTGGCATCGATTGAGCATGCACCCATCTTCTCTATTGGCTTGAACTGCTCCTTTGGCGCATCGGACATGAAGCCTTTCCTCGAAGAAATGGCAACCGAAGCACCTTATTATATATCCTGTTATCCCAACGCAGGTTTGCCCAATTCGCTCGGTGAATACGACCAAAGCGCAGAGGAGATGACCGCCCAACTACAATCCTTTCTTGACGAAGGCTTGCTCAACATTCTTGGAGGCTGTTGCGGAACTACGGATGAGTACATCGCCTCCTTTGGCGAGCGCATTGCCAAGGCAAAGCCCCGCGTACCAGCTCAGCCACACGAATATATGTGGCTCTCGGGATTGGATCGCTTGGTGGCGTCGCCTGAGATCAACTTTATGAACATTGGCGAGCGGTGCAACGTGGCAGGTTCTCGAAAGTTCTTGCGATTGATTAAGGAGGGCAATTATATTGAGGCTTGCGACATTGCCCGCAAGCAGGTCGAAGATGGGGCGCAAATCATCGACATCAACATGGACGACGGTCTCTTGGACGCCGAGAAGGAGATGACACATTTCCTCAACATCTTGGCGTCCGAACCCGATGTGGCGCGCGTTCCCTTTATGATCGACTCCTCAAAGTGGGAGGTTATTGAGGCTGGCCTGAAGTGCGTGCAGGGCAAGTGCATTGTCAATTCTATCTCGCTCAAGGAGGGTGAGGAAAAGTTCTTGGAACATGCAGCCACGATTCGCCGATATGGCGCAGCCGTGGTCGTGATGGCATTTGACGAAGAGGGACAGGCTTCGACCTACGACCGCCGTATTGAAATCTGCGCCCGCGCCTATCATCTGCTGGTCGATAAGCTCAATTTCCCGCCACAGGACATTATCTTCGACCCCAATGTATTGGCAATTTGCACG
>JBHAFO010000201.1:0-4022 GCA_041856145.1 Alloprevotella sp. | reverse complement strand
CCTATGGAGGTAGCGGCAATGGCTTGCCGGCGCAGAGTGGTATGTTCCTTGGGCGAGGCTGTCACTACGGCTTCGTCCAAATTGACATGCCGCAGACTGTCTGCGGAGGAGTTCTCTATAAGGTCATTGGCTTGCGCCGTAGCGACAAGACAGAGGCTCGCAAAGAGAAAAGTATGTTTCATTAAAGATATGGGGATAATATTTGCATTTGCAAAGTTACAACCTCTCTAAATTCTATGCAATCCTCATTTATTAGGGGAGAATGGCTGGAAGTTGGCGCAAGGATGTATCATTTTTCTTCAGCAGTAGAATTATCTCAACAAAAACGGCTATCTTTGCAATAGTAGGTGGAAGGCGTGCAGACTGTCCACTTTATTAAAATTTCTATCGCAATGAAAATAACACGCAAAGGTTTATGGAGTAGCGCCCTACTCGCCTGCTTGGTTTTAGGAGCAACGTTTTTTTCGGTGCAAAGCATTGGGCATGAACATGCACGTTGCACAGGAAGTAAATCGTGTTCGGCTTGTAAAAATTGTAAGTATTGCAAACATTGTGCTAAGCAGGGCGGCACTTGCGGAGTCTGCCGATAGACTGCATTATTATATATAAACGCTCATTGAACTATGCTTTTTGCACAATCCACTTACGTGGCACGTCGCCAGCGCCTGCGCCAACTCGTGGGCAAAGGCTTGATTCTTATTTTTGGAAACAACGATGCGCCATCGAATTACCCTGCCAATCCTTATAAATTCAGGCAGGACAGTTCGTTCCTTTACTTCTTCGGGCAGCACCGCGATGGTCTCGTGGGTGTGATCGATGCCGACTCGGGGCGCGAAGTCCTCGTGGGCAACGAAATTGATATTGACGACATCGTTTGGTACGGCTCGGTCAATAGCGTGAAGATGATGGCAGAGGAAAGCGGAATTGCTGAAACTTTGCCCATGACGGCTTTGGCTGACCTCGTACAGCAGGCGAAAGCCAGCGGACGTGAGGTGCATTTCCTCCCCGTGGCACGCCACGATTTGAAAATTCAGATTGCCGACCTCCTTGGCGAACATCCGCTCGCACTCCAAGCCTCGCAACGGCTCATCGATGCCGTGGTGACGC
The DNA here is from genome assembly GCA_041856145.1 of Alloprevotella sp. Classification (GTDB taxonomy): domain Bacteria; phylum Bacteroidota; class Bacteroidia; order Bacteroidales; family Bacteroidaceae; genus Alloprevotella. The sequence continues at coordinate 2,915 of JBHAFO010000201.1, read as the reverse complement.
TCCGCTCCGTGAAGTCGGCAGAAGAGGTGGCAGAGTTGGAACGCGCCGCTACCATCGGCTATAAAATGCACACCACTGCCATGCGTCTTGCCATTGAGGGCGGAGTGACAGAGCAGTACATCGCTGGTGTGATTGACGGCATTGCGAATAGCTACGGCCGTGGCACGTCGTTCCAAAGCATCGTGTCCACACACGGCGAGGTGCTTCACGGCTACCCTTCCATGCGAATGCTTGAAAAAGGCAAGCTCCTGCTTTGCGATGCAGGCGCAGAAACGAACGAATGCTACTGCTCCGACCATACCCGCACCACGCCTGTGGGTGGACGTTTCACCGCACAACAGCGCGACATCTACGACATCGTGGTCGATTGCCACGACTTGGCACTCAACGTGGCACGCCCCGGCGTTCGTTACTTGGACGTGCATCTTGATGTTTGTCGCCTCATGACGGAACGCCTCATTGCCCTCGGTTTGATGAAAGGCAATGTTGAAGACGCCGTGCAGGCTGGAGCGCACGCCTTGTTCCTACCTCACGGCTTAGGGCATATGATGGGAATGGATGTGCACGATATGGAAGGACTTGGTCAGGTGCATGTGGGCTACGACCAGAAGACCCGCCCGTCGTCACAGTTCGGCTTGGCGGCTCTCCGCATGGGGCGTGAGTTGCAAGAGGGTTTCGTTGTGACGGACGAACCTGGCATCTACTTCATTCCAGCCCTTATTGACCAATGGCGTGCCAACGGTACAAATGCCGACTTCTTGAACTTCGATAAGATTGAAGCCTTTAAGACTTTTGGCGGCATCCGCATCGAGGACGACCTCCTCATCACAGCCGACGGCTGTCGCTTCCTCGGCGAAGAACGGATACCATATCACGCAGAAGAGATAAGCAAGGTATTAGAATAACAAAGTAACTCCAGCCCCCTTCCGTCCCTCCTCAAAAGGGACATCTCGGAGGATTTGAAATTTCCTCCTTGAGGAGGAACGGAAAGGGGGCTTTTTATTAGTAATATATATAATGAAGAAAATTTTCCTTACTGCCGCAGCCCTCGTGCTCGGCGTCAGCGCATTTGCGCAATCGAAGGTAGACACAGTACAGTTTACCGTAGTGAAGGCAAATCCTATCACTCCAATCAAGAACCAGAACAAGAGTGGCACCTGCTGGGCTTTCAGTGGACTCGCCTTCTTTGAGAGCGAACTCCTCCGCTTGGGCAAGGGTGAACACGACCTCGCCGAGAGCTTCGTTGTTACCAAGACGATGCTTGACCGAGCCACTAAGGCTGTACGCACCCATGGCGACGTGAGTTTTTCTCAGGGCGGTAGTTTCTACGACGTGCTCTACTGTTTGAAACAATACGGCATCGTGCCACAAACTGCTATGGCTGCTCCTGGTAGCACCTATGGCGACACGCTTTACAACCACAATGAACTCGATCAAATCGCTACGGCTTACGTCAATGCTATAGCCAAGGGTTCACAGAAGACCCTCAGCCCCATCTGGCGACAGGGTTTGGAGAAAATTTACGATGCCTACATGGGCGAAATCCCTGCTTCTTTCAAGGCAAACGGCAAGACTTACACTCCCAAGAGCTACTCTGAGAGCCTCGGCTTGAAGTATGACGACTACGTGTCCTTGACTTCGTTCAACCACGAGCCTTTCTATAGCTCTTACGTGATTGAAGTTCCAGACAACTGGCGTTGGGCTGTGAGCTACAACCTCCCTATCGATGAGCTGATGCGCACAATGGAAGATGCAGTGAAGAACGGCTACACTTTTGCGTGGGGCGCGGACGTTTCGGAAGACTACTTCGGTCGCCGTGGCAATAGCATTGCAAAACTCCCATCAAAGCTCGTGGCAGCTCACGATTTGAAGGGTTCAGACGCAGCTCGCTGGACTGGTACAGATGGTAAGAAAGCTGAAGTGGTTAAGGATGGCGACGAGCCAGCAGTAACTCAGGAAATGCGCCAAAAGGCTTATGATAACTGGGAGACTACCGACGACCACGGTATGCAAATCTACGGTATTGCCAAAGACCCTTCTGGCAAGGAGTTCTTCATGGTTAAAAACTCTTGGGGCTTCTACGGTCCTTACAAGGGTCACTTCTATGCCTCTAAGGGCTACGTGGCTTACAAGACCATGAACATCCTCATTCACAAGAATGCCATTCCTAAGGACATCCGCAAGAAGCTCGGCATCTAATCTTCGTGTACAAATCTGACGATCGCCCCTCGTGCCAAAAGTACGAGGGGCGATATTTTATATTCTCCTCTTCCCCCTCTACATGCAAGGGTAATCCAAAACTTTCTGCCCATTCAAGCGGGAACTCCAAGCAAGGATAAATGCTTGAATGATGCCCCAGCGAATAAAAGGTTTGCTGGGGGTAGAAGTTCTACACCTTTGCGTCTTACAAACAAGCAATGTCAAGCAACGAAGTGCGTGGACTATACCATGGCGAGGCAAGTCTGCTGGAAGCGAACTTTCTCGTCTCGGGTGACAAAGCCCTCGTCTTTTTTCAAGGCAAGATAATGGCAAAACAATCGCCCTTCCATGGCTCACAAATTTTCCACAAACTTTAACTTTCAGTATTTTCAGTTTTAACAGATTACGCCTATTGAAACAACAGAAAGGCTTGGAATTTTTCCGAGAAAGCTCGGAGTTTTTTCGGCAGGCGTAGGAAGAAAATCCGCCAGGCGCAGGAAAAATTGCCACTTAGGGGGTTAAAACAAGGGCGAAGCAGTCAATTCGACTGCTCCGCCCTTGTTGCTACTGCAAAGATAACACATCAAAGCCCGAAATCCAAATGAAATGTTGCGAAGTCTAAAAGACGGACATTTCAGCAAGGCAAGGCGTTTTGGCACGTCGAATTTAAAAGATTTTTGCTGTCTTCTTTCTGAAAATCAACGAAGAGAAGTGGG
>JBHAFO010000200.1:0-8147 GCA_041856145.1 Alloprevotella sp. | reverse complement strand
TCATTGCCATACGTTAAACTTTCTGTAAAACGTAGGCTAACATTTTATGCCATCTAAGTGCGTTAGAATAACCATCAACAGGAATGATTACTTGCCTCAAAACTTTTCCGTTACGAAAAGCCGTATTTAATATAGCTTTTGTGTTTGGTTACATCAAAAAAGCACATATATTTGCGAAACATTCTTTTTCATTAACACTAACAACTTTATTCTTATGAATATGTGTAACACAAACATAGTGCTCGCTATGTCACAATTCAAGAGACACTTTGTCCTCAAGGCCATCATAATCGCTTTCGCAGGCCTTTTCTTCTCCTGTTCTGATACCCCTCCGAGCTTACCTGACACAGGACGGACAATGAAAATTTACCTCAGCATCCAAGATTCTTTGGGCAATGATCTGATTGCCAAACAGCAATGGCCTGCGATAGCAACAGGCAAAAAGAATTCTTATTCCGACCTTTTTAACCTGTACATTTCTGAGAACAAAAGGGATAGAAACTTTGTGCTTCTCTATGACCCAACCAAGAGGAATAAAGATGGGCGACATTTCTTTGAAATCGAATGGGATACTTACCTCTTCCCTAAGAAGAAAGCATCCCCTATGATAGAGAGCGAAGTCACAGTATCTTTCTATAATCAGGATAATTTTAGACCTTTCCCTTTGAATCATCTTATTCCTATAAAACTCTACTACACCTTGACCCAAGATAGTGTCTATTTGAACAGGGTTTCGCTCTACGAAAAACCACTTCGTTTTTCGACGCTTCAATCTGACGTCAACGCACGCCTGTTCCACACCTGTGAGGTTAATGTCGTACTCCCCGACACGTCGTATGTACGGCAAATGGTGCAATAGTCTTGACATTTGGATTAAACCCAAGTATCGTTTCTTCCGCTATAAACACATCTCCATCAAACAAGGCATTTAACCCATGGAACGTCTGTTATCCTTGGATTAAATGCCTTGTTTGATGGGGTGATGGCAGGCACATTGTTCATACACCTGCTGTGGTGCTACATGGTGGGCTTGCCGTGTAACACGCTTACAGCATTGCTACCCGCAGTGGAAATACTGCTCCACGAGCGCTTTGACCTTCTCCGCATCGTTGCCGATCTCTTGACGCAACGTGCGATCGTTGTAGCTACGCAGACGAGTGATGATGCCATCGATCATTGCCTTGCTGAACACGCCCTCGGCTTCAAACACTTGGCGTTGCTTCTCCAAGCAATCGGCAGATGCCACGCAGGAGTCGGGCAATTGTGCCAAAGTTTCGAGGCGAGAGCGGTGCTCCTCGCTGTGAATGTTCACATTCACGTAGGTACGCTCAGCAATGTCCAAACCATTGGGCAATGTCAAGCCGTAGCGACAAGCCACTGCCAAACCCGCCAAGAGTTGGTACACATCGGCTGAACCGTCTGCCGAACGAATTTCCACCGTTTGCTTCTGTGTCGTGTCATGCTGCGTTTTGCCCTCCAAAGGGTTGGCAATGGCACACATGTCGCTACCCGTTGCCCAGCCCAGAGGTACACGCACGAGGACGGAGCGGTTGCGATCGCCCCAGCATACGTTGGTCGGTGCTTCTTGATGAGGCACAAGGCGGAAGTAGGAGGTAGGGTTGGTGTTGCCAAAGGCAGTGAGGGCAGGTGCTAGTTCCATCATACCAGCGATGGCGCGGCGTGCTACTTCGGAAAGTGTGCCTTCTGTGGTCATCTGACTGCGTCCTTCGCTATCGACTATGCGCATGTGGATGTGCAGACCTGAACCCGCCTTGCCCGTGGTAATCTTTGGCGCGAACGTGATGTCGTAGCCCTCTTGATAACCTAAGTTGCGAATGATCCATTTTGCCAACAACAGTTGGTCGGCAGCCTCTTCGGCATTGACGGGGAGGAATTCAATTTCGTTCTGTTCATAGACCATGCCGTCGAGTGTGAAGTTGCCCACTTCGGAATGACCGTATTTTATCTGTCCGCCAGCCTGTGTAATATACGCCATGCACCTTGCCCGAAATTCATTGAACTTCGCATAGGGCGCCGACTCATGGTAGCCCTTTTGGTCAGTGGCAGGGAACATCTCGTCAGATGGCGCAATGACATAATACTCCAGTTCGCCCATCGCTTGGAAGTGCAGACCTGTGGCTTCTGTGAATGCCCGACACGCCTTGCGGAGTGTTTGCTCGGGCGCACTCTCAAGGGGTTGTCCGTCCTTATTGAAGTAGGAGCAGAGCATAGAAACGGTTGGAATTTCAGCAAACGGGTCTAAAAAAGCGGTGCGGAAGCGTGGCACAACATAAAGGTCGCTACTTCCCGCCTCAATGAAGGGGAAGAGGCTCGACCCATCGACCCGCTCGCCACACGAAAGTATCGTGTCGAGATAATCTTCATCGGGTACACAGAAATTGAGCGTCTTCAAACGTCCATCACCAGCAGGGTACATAAAATTGACCATGCGGATGTTGTGTTCTTTCATGTAGTGGATAATATCCGCTTTAGTAAACTGCGCTGCGGGCTTCTGTAGGTAGGCGACGAGCGCATTGGCGTTCATAGAATAATCTGGAGTAATCATTGCATTTGTCTTTTAAGAGGTGTGAGTTTATGCCCTCAAAGGTAATCAAAAAAAGACATTTGCAAGTTTTTAGACGCCCTATTTTCAAAATTCCAGCGCCTTAACCACTCGCCCCTTTCGCCTCTCGAGTGTGAACGCCTTGCATCCAAGATATCTTCCCAATGCAAGAAATTTACCTAATTGGTGCAAGCGGTTACATCTTTGAGGGTTGGGCTAACATTTTGGAGTGTAGATAAGAAAATCTTGTGGGGCGGAGAGTGAAACCTTATGGCGCATTCCAGCGAAAATTCAAAGTCTGTCATCAAGCGTAAGTTCGCTATCTGTGTTTTGAAAAGTAGAAAACTCCGCCTGAAATAGAGAAGAAACCCAATTCTCGCCCATATTTCATTCGTTTTTGTTACCTTTGCAAGCAGAATAAAAACGTATCTCCAGCATGAATATCTCATATAAGTGGCTCAAAGAGTATGTCGGCACAACGCTTACAGCTCAAGAGATTGCCGAGGCTCTGACTTCTATTGGTTTAGAGGTGGGAGCTTTGGAAGAAGTACAGACTATCCGTGGCGGTTTGAAAGGCTTGGTGGTGGCAGAAGTGCTCACCTGCGAAGCACATCCCGACTCGGACCACATGCACGTTTGTAGCGTGAATGTCGGAGCAGAAGCTCCCGTGCAAATTGTCTGCGGTGCACACAACGTTGCAGCAGGGCAAAAAGTGATTGCTGCAACGCTCGGCACAGTGCTTTATGATGGAGATAAGGAATTTGTTATTAAAAAATCGAAGCTCCGTGGCGTTGAGAGCTACGGCATGCTCTGCGCCGAAGATGAGATTGGCGTGGGCACTTCACACGATGGTATCATCGTTTTGCCTGCTGAGGCTGTTGTGGGTACGCCCGCCGCAGAATACTATAATGTGGAGAGCGATTGGCTCATCGAGGTGGACATCACGCCCAACCGTGCCGATGCTTGTTCGCACTATGGTGTGGCGCGCGACCTCTACGCCTACCTGCGTCGCCACAATGTGGCAACGACTTTGACACGTCCCTCGGTCGATGACTTCAAGCCCGAAGGCGAAATCTTCGACTTCAAGGTACGCATTGAAAACACGGAGGCTTGTCCGCACTACTGCGCAGTGGCAGTGATGGACTGCGAGGTGAAGGAAAGCCCCGACTGGTTGAAGAATAAATTGCAAACCATTGGTTTGCGTCCTGTGAATAATGTGGTGGACATTACGAACTATGTGATGTTTGCCATGGGGCAACCCCTCCACTGCTTCGATGCCGACATGATTGCAGGTCGTGAGATTGTCGTAAAATCTCTGCCCGAGGGAACGCCTTTTGTGACCTTGGACGGTGTGGAACACAAGCTCTCGGAGCGTGACTTGGCGATTTGCAATGCCGAGGAGGCGATGTGTATCGCTGGCGTGTTCGGTGGAAAAGGTTCCGGCACGTATGAGACAACCCGCAATGTGGTGCTGGAAAGTGCCTATTTCCACCCCACTTGGATTCGCAAGAGTGCTCGCCGTCACGGCTTGAATACAGATGCGAGTTTCCGCTTTGAACGTGGCATCGACCCAGCAGGGCAGGTGTACGCCATCAAGCTCGCTGCACTTTTGATCAAAGAAGTGGCAGGCGGACGCATCGCCTCGGAGGTGAAAGAGGTGGTGGGTCGTGAAATACCAACCTCTTTCCCCGTAACTTTGGAATACGACTATGTGACCAGCGTTATCGGACAGGATTTGGGCGCAGATATGGTCAAGACAATTGTATCGGCTTTGGAAATGAAAATCGAAGCCGAAACAGCGGAAAGTTTGACGCTTGCTGTCCCTGCTTATCGGGTGGATGTACAACGTCCCTGCGATGTGGTGGAAGACATTCTCCGCATCTATGGTTACAACAGTGTGGAGACGTCGCAAACAGTGAAGTCGGCATTGACGCTTCCCACGGAAGACGACCGCTCACACCGCCTGCTCAATCTCATTGGCGAGCAACTCGTGGGTGCTGGCTTCAATGAAATCCTCAACAATTCGCTCACGAAAGAGGGCTACTATACCGACCTCAAGAGCCATGCGCCCGAGCAGCTCGTGCGTCTGCTCAATCCGTTGAGCTCAGACCTCAATGTGCTGCGCTCAACAATGCTGTTTGGCGGTTTGGAAAGCATTGCACACAATGTAAATCGCCGTCGTGCCAATCTGCGTTTCTATGAGAGTGGCAACTGCTACCATTTCGACGCTTCTCGCCAAGAGAGCGAGAAATTGCTCGCCCCCTATACTGAGGAGGAAATGCTCGCCTTATGGATTACCGGTCAGCGCGTGGAGGACAGCTGGGCACATACCAACGAAGAGATGACTGTCTATGAGCTGAAAGCCGATGTGCTCAACATCCTTGCACGCTTAGGCTTGAATCTCCGTGCTTTTGTGCTTAAAGACGGAGAGAACGACCTCTTTAGTAAATCCTTGGTCGTTGCTGATAGAAACGGCAAGGTTGTTGCTGAATTTGGTCAGGTACGTAAGGCACTCTGTGCAGGCTTCGACATTGACCAACCTGTGTACTATGCCGAACTTTACTGGACACGCTTGATGAAGGCGACCCGCAAGCACGAGGTGACTTTTGCGGAACTTAGTAAGTTCCCTGCCGTGCGCCGTGACTTGGCGTTGCTCATCGACAGCACAACTCCATTCTCTGCCATTGAACAAATCGCCTTTGCGGCGGAGAAGAAACTTCTGAAAACCGTTGAACTCTTTGATGTCTACGAAGGTAAAAACCTGCCTGCAGGCAAAAAGAGCTATGCTGTTGCCTTTACCCTCCAAGATGAAACCAAGACGATGAACGACAAGCAGGTGGAGGCGATTATGAAGAAAATCATCAGCTCGCTCCAAAATCAACTCGGGGCGCAACTCCGCTGATGCCGATCCTTGTAACATACAATAATAATATACAGACAGATTCCCATGGGAAGAGCTTTTGAATATCGCAAAGCTGCGAAAATGAAGCGTTGGGGGCACATGGCTCGCACCTTCACCAAAATCGGAAAACAAATTGCTATCGCTGTGAAGGCGGGAGGGCCTGACGTGGAGACAAACCCCGCACTCCGTGCCATCATTGCCAATGCCAAGCGTGAGAACATGCCGAAGGACAATATCGAGCGTGCCATCAAGAACGCAATGGGTAAGGACCAGAGCGATTACAAGACGATGACTTACGAAGGATATGGCCCTTACGGTATTGCCATCTTCGTGGACACGCTGACCGACAATCCTACCCGTACCGTTGGCGATGTGCGCTCGGTCTTCAACAAGTTTAGCGGAACGATGGGCACGATGGGTTCGTTGGCTTTCCTCTTCGACCACAAGTGCGTGTTCTCCTTCAAGAAACGCGAGGACATCGAGATGGACGACCTCATCCTTGAGTTGATCGACTATGGTGTGGAGGACGAATTTGACGAAGACGAGGAAGAAGGTACAACCACTATCTATGGCGATCCCAAGAGCTTTGGAGAAATTCAGAAGTATCTCGAGGGCAACGGTTTTGATGTGGTTGGCGCAGAATTTACCTATATCCCCAACGACCTCAAGGACGTCACTCCCGAACAGCGCGAGACCATCGACAAGATGGTGGAACGCTTCGAGAATTTCGACGATGTGCAGACTGTTTACACGAACATGAAGCCCGAATAAAGGCGAACGCCCTTACTACCTACAATGGTCGCCACTCCTTCGCTTAGGGTGGCGACCATTTTTGTAATTCCCTCAGTTCAATTCCTTTTCACCTCCTCGCTTATGGCATCACTCCTCGAATTGCGCACAGAAGCGTTGCCCCACGTTCGTATCGGCCTTATCGGGCTTGGCCAGCGTGGGATGCGAATGATTGACCGCTATCGTTTCATTGATGGCGCAAGCATCGTGGCGATTTCCGACCGCTCTGACGCTCCTTTTGAAAAGGCGCAGAAACGATTTGCCATCTCCGAGCGTCCACAGCCAGCCACGCACGTGGGGGCAGAGGCTTGGCGAGAAGTTTGTGATCGGTCGGACGTAGACCTTATATATATATGTACGCCTTGGGACTCCCATGCGGAGATTGCACAGGTGGCAATGATGGCAGGAAAACATGTCGCAGTGGAAGTCCCCGCGGCTATGTCGGTGGAGGACTGTTGGGCGTTGGTCGGAACGGCACGACGCACCAACCGCCATCTTTTCTTGGCTGAAAACTGTTGTTACGACCGCTTCCATTTGGGTGTATTGTCGGCTGTGCGCCAAGGACTCTTAGGAACTATTACACATTGCGAGGGCGCATATCTCCACGACCTGCGTGCCGACTTTGGTCTGGTGGGCGACAATGTTCCTTCACGCGGCTGGATGGGCGATGCCTTTGCGCAACACGGAGGTAATCCATACCCTACACACGCCATTGGTCCCATAGCCCATTTGCTCAATATCCACCGTGGCGATCGCCTCAAAACCCTCACGGCAGTTTCGTCTACCCCCATTGATGCCACTACAGGCAGAGGAAGGATCAACACTGCCTTGCTCACAACAGAAAAAGGGCGTACCATCTTGCTTCAGCTCGATATGACAACGCCACGCCCTTACTCTCGTCTGCAAACAACCTGCGGAACAGAGGGCTATGCCCAGAAGTATCCGCTCCCCACGCTGGTAACGCCTGCCAATCCTCACCCCATTACGGGACACGAAGCCGAGGAGATGGCAGACGAAATGGCAACGTACCATCCCGCTTTTGCCCTTTGGCAAGAGGGCTATCTGCGGGGAGTGGACAACGAGATGAACTATGCGATGGATGCCCGCCTCATCTATTGCCTCTGTCACGGCTTGCCCTTGGATATTGATGCCTACGACGCTGCCGAGTGGTCGTGCTTAACAGAACTGACCCAGCTCTCTGCGCAACGAGGAGGGGCTGTCGTTGAAATTCCCGACTTCACAGAAGGCGCTTGGGACAAGCTCTCCACCCATAAGTTCCACACCCTGTAACGCCAGCCCCTATGCAAAATTTCGCAGCCATCGACTTTGAAACTGCCAATACCAACCGCAGTAGCATTTGCAGCGTGGGTGTTGTCATCGTGAGGAATGGAGAAATTGTCGATCAGTACTATTCGCTCGTGCGCCCTACGCCCAATTATTACAATTTCTACAACATTCAAGTGCACGGCATCCAAGCGCACGACACTGCCGATGCGCCTACTTTCCCCACGGTATGGGCAGAAATTGAAAAGCGCATTGCAGGACTTCCCCTCGTGGCGCATAACAAAGGTTTCGACGAAAGCTGTTTGAAGAAAGTGTTTGCGGTCTACGATATGCCTTATCCCGACTATATTTTTCACTGCACCCTACAAGCCGCCCGTCGTCACTATCCCACAGCGCCCAACCATCAGCTCCATACCATTTCAGCTCGCTGTGGCTACGAACTTACCGCTCATCACCATGCCCTTGCCGACGCAGAGGCTTGTGCTTGGATAGCGAGAGAAATTTTATAAAAGGGCAAATCGGGGCGCAAAAATGCACTTCCTGCGTATCAAGACGCATTCTTTTCGAGATTTATCCCTACCTTTGTTCCATCACCAATAAAGTAAAGAC
>JBHAFO010000199.1:0-12878 GCA_041856145.1 Alloprevotella sp. | reverse complement strand
CTCCTCCCTTACAAGAATTACCAAAGTGGCGTGCGTGCAGGTCGTGCCTCTATGCGTACACTGGCTTGCGACACACTCAATGCCTTACTGCAAGCAGAAGACTTCGACGCAACAACGATTGAACGCCTTTGCACTTCTTTTCGCAACGCTTTGAATAAGCTCTGACTTCAATCTGAAGAGCAACGAGTTAGATTGAACTTTTATCAATCAAACTTCAAAGTCCCTTTATAAGAGAAGCTCCTTACAACCTGTCATATTCAAGCAGGTTGTAAGGAGCTTTTTTCTTATGTCTTTAGGCATTATCAGCCAGCTAATCTTCCTCCAACTGCCACAACTTTTGCCCCCCAGCAAAGACATTTTCATCTGGAGGCACAAGAAAACTTCTCCGTAGGCGCATAGAAACTTTGCTGGAGGCGCAAGAAAAGTTTAGTTTCCACTGATATCTATATAATTTCCACTGATAATTATATAATTTGCACTGAGTTCTATATAATTATCAGTGGAAACTAAAGTTTTTCTACGCCTACAGACAAAAATCTAAGGCCTCTAATCAAAAATGTGTCCGCCTCTAAGTAAAATTTCATGCGCATCAAAACAAAACAAATCGAAAAGAAATTGTTACCTTTGTCATTAGTAATAGCTTGAGGGATAAAGGTGGCGTGCTCCTCGGGGCAAAAGCCGAACCAATCGCCCTCACAATTTATTTTTGAATGACAGAAGACAGAATTATCAAAGTGAGCATTGAAGAGGAAATGCGCTCCGCTGGTATCGACTATTCGATGTCCGTGATCGTAGCTCGCGCCCTCCCCGATGTTCGTGACGGCTTCAAACCCGTACACCGCCGTATCCTCTATGGTATGAAGGATATTGGCAACACTTCAAACCAACCAACTAAGAAATGCGCACGCACCGTGGGTGAGGTGCTCGGTAAGTACCACCCACACGGCGACAGCTCGGTTTATGGTGCACTTGTGCGTATGGCGCAGGATTGGAACATGCGTGAAACGCTGATCGAAGGACAAGGAAACTTCGGTTCTATGGACGGCGACAGTGCAGCTGCCATGCGTTACACCGAGGCACGCCTTAGTCCTTTGGGCGAGGCGATGATGGACGATTTGGAAAAGGAAACCGTAGACCTCACACGCAACTTCGACAACACACTCGACGAACCTACCGTGTTGCCAAGTCGTTTCCCAAACCTCTTAGTAAATGGTGGAACAGGTATTGCCGTAGGTATGGCAACAAACATTCCTACGCACAACCTGGGAGAGGTGATTGATGGTTGTGTCGCCTATATCGACAATCCCGAGATTGACAACGAAGGATTGATGGAATATATTCCTGCGCCCGACTTCCCTACTGGGGCGCAGATCATGGGATTACAAGGCGTTCGTGATGCTTACGAAACAGGTCGTGGACGCATCATCATTCGTGCCAAGGCTGAGATTGAGTCTGAAGGTAGCAACGATAAAATTGTTGTAACGGAAGTTCCTTACGGCGTGAACAAGGCACAGCTCATCGAGAAGATTGCCATTCTTTCCAACGAAAAGAAGGTGGAGGGAATTAGCAATGTGAACGATGAAACAGACCGCAATGGTTTGCGCATTGTTGTAGACATCAAGCGCGACGCCAATGCTAATGTGGTACTCAACAAGCTTTACAAGATGACAGAGTTGCAAACCAGCTTCTCTGTAAACTGCATCGCTATTGTAAAAGGTCGCCCTAAGACTTTGACACTTCGCGACTGCATTCGCTATTTTGTGGAGCATCGTCACGATGTGACCATACGTCGCACTCGCTTCGACCTCCGCAAGGCTGAAGAGCGGGCGCACATTTTGGAAGCACTCATCATTGCGAGCGACAACATTGACGAGGTGGTGCGCATCATTCGTGCCTCTCGCACGCCACAAGAGGCTTCTGAAGCCCTCAAAGCTCGCTTCAACCTCGACGATGTGCAAGCAACTGCCATTGTGGACATGCGCATCGGTCAGCTCACAGGTCTGCAACAAGAGAAATTGCATAAGGAGAATAATGATCTCCAAGTGCGCATTGCCGAATTGAACGAAATTCTCAACAATCCCGAGCGTTGCAAGGAGGTAATGAAGGAGGATCTCTTGGAAGTGAAGGAGAAGTATAATTCTCCTCGTCGCACCGAGATTCGCCTCTCTGCCGAAGAGTTTAACCCCGAAGACTTCTATGCCAATGACGAGGTGGTTATTACTTTGAGCCACTTGGGTTATATCAAGCGCACGCCACTGAGCGAGTTCAAAGACCAAGCCCGAGGCGGTGTTGGTAGCCGTGGTAGCTCAACCCGTGATGGCGACTTCATCGAGCATGTCTACCATGCAACAATGCACCAAACAATGCTCTTCTTTACAGCGAAGGGACGTTGCTATTGGTTGCGCGTTTATGAATTGCCTGAGGGTAACAAGACTTCCAAAGGCAGAGCTATCCAAAATGTTCTTAACATTGAGGGCGATGACAGTGTGAATGCCTGCTTGCAAATCCGCAAGCTCTCGGATGAAGAATTCTGCAATAGCCACTACGTTGTATTTGCTACCAAGGAAGGTATTGTAAAGAAGACCCGTTTGACAGAGTACTCTCGTCCTCGCACAAATGGCGTTCGTGCTATCAATATCCGTGAAGAAGACCGTGTTGTGAGCGTAGTGCTGACAAACGGAGAGGACGAACTCATTATGGCAAACCGCAACGGACGTGCTATCCGCTTCAACGAGAATGCTGTGCGTGTGATGGGACGTGTTTCTACAGGCGTTCGTGGTATGCGCTTAGACGAGGACGGGCAAGACGAAATCGTTGGCATGGTTTGTATCAACAAGCCAGAAAAGGAAACAATCATGGTTGTGAGCGAACAAGGCTACGGTAAGCGTAGTTTGATTGACGACTATCGTGTTACCAACCGTGGCGGTAAGGGTGTGAAGAACCTCAACATTACGGACAAGACGGGTGCTGTTATTGCCATCAAGGTTGTAGAAGACGACAATGACCTCATGGTAATAAATAAGAGTGGTATCACCATTCGCTTGCACGTTGATGAAGTTCGTGTAATGGGACGTGCCACACAAGGCGTTCGCATCATCAATCTCACAAAACGCAATGATGCTATCAGTAGCGTCTGCTCTGTTTCTCGCGAAGAGGAAAGTGATTTGGACGAAGCTGAACTCATCGAGGGCGAACTCAGCACAGACGCAGAGAATTCCACCAATGAGTCTACACAAGAATAATATCAACTTATACAAATAAGCTTTATGAAAAAATTATTGTTCACCTTGGCTTTGCTCTCCTCAGCGAGTGCAGGCTTTGCTCAAAACTCTGCCATTTACAAGGCTAAGGATCAGTTGAGCAAGAATGATTATGCAGGTGCAAAGGCAACTATCGAAGCTGCGCTTGCCAATCCAAAGACCACCAAGAAAGCACCTTTCTATAACTTGGCTGGCGGGATTGCAGTTTCCGAACTGAACCCTGAGTTGATGAAGGCTTCTCAAGGTATGCCTTTCGACACAGCTCGTTTCTGTACTGCTACAGATAATGCTATTTTCAACTATACCAAGAGTGTTGAGGAGAACCTTCTCCCCGATGCGAAAGGAAAGGTGAAAGTGGACGAGGCTATCCAGAAGGACAACCATTCACGTTTGATGGGTATGCTCTCCTATTATAACTATGCTGCGATGTTCCAATATCAAAACCGCAACATGGAAGGAGCCATCAAGTACTTCAAGAAGTATCTCGACTACCCATCTAACCCTGTGTTTACTCAGGCAGAAAGAGATTCTATCCTCGCAGCCAACCAAAAAGAGTACAGCCAGACACGCTTCAATTTGGCTTATATTAGCTTCCAAAGCAAAGATTGGGATGCCACTCTCTCTGCTACTGAGCCTATGCTCAAGGACACAGCTGGTTTGCGAGACATTTATTTGATGCGCATGCAAGCCTATTTGGGCAAGAATGATAGCACAGGCTATCTGGAGACGCTCCGTGAAGGAACTATGCGCCTGCAAGATGCTTCGTTTGGCCAAGACTTGCTCCGTGAGTATATGAACCGCAACGAAACAGAAAAGGCGAAAGCCATTGCAGAGAAGATGGTGACCGACAATCCACAGAACAAGTTTGCATGGTATATGCGTGGTTGCGTAGACCTCGATATGACCAAGAACTATGTGGCAGCTCGCCAGAGTTTCAAGAAAGCCATTGAGTTAGATCCTCAGTTCTTCGAAGCAAACATGAATATGGGTGCAGCTTTCGTAAATGAAGTTGTTGCACGTCGCCAAAAGGGAGAGTATTGCTTGGATCGTACGAAGGTAGCGAAGTTCAATGCCGACTTTGAGAAGCAAAAGAAGTTCTACGCAGAAGCACGCCCCTACTTGGAAAAGGCGAAAGAGCTCGCTCCAGATAAAGCCAAAATTTGGGCTTATCCTCTCGTCCTCGTTTATGAGAACCTCCAGCTGAAGGCTGAGGCCAGCAAGATGGAGAAGATTTATAAAGAAGCCATCGGCGCTCAATAAAAACTCCTAAACTCTTTTCGCATCCGCATGAAGTTTCTTCATGCGGGTGCTTCACTATCTTAATTAAACTACTCTTTCTCAGATGTCGAGACTCCGCTATATTTTCCTTTTCATCAGTACATTCTTTCTTCTATCACTCTCTGCACAAAAGGCATATAAGCCTATCCGTGCGGCCTTGAAAAGTAAGAATGCCACGCAAGCCCTACAACTTATAGCCCCTCTCACGACTGACAGTAGCTATCGGAATGATAGCCGCTTATATGAGTATGCCATTTCGGCATATCTTCTTCAACACGAGAATGAGAATACCAAAGCTTACTTGAAGCAGAAGTACGACACACTCCTCTTCTTCAATAGTAGTCTTGGCATCATCAAGAATATCCTTCTTCTCGACTCTCTCGACCAAAGTCTACAGAAGAAAAAAGCCGTAGCCCCCGAGTACACATCTCTCGTATCTCGCTTCCTCCCTCACATCAATTCAGCAGGGCGTTATTGCTTTCAGAAACGTATGTATCCGCAAGCAATTACTTTTTTCACTGCCTACCTTGCGATGCCTGGTCGCCTCACAACTCTCGCTCCCATAACAGAGAAAAAGCGATCAGAGGCTGCCTATCTTTGCACCAAAAGCTACTATCTCAATAAAGAGTATCCGAAAGTAACACGCTATAAGGACATTCTTCTTCCTGACACGACATTCCACTGCACAGCACTGGAATATTACACGCTTGCCACCGAAATTCAGAACGACAGCACCCAATATCTGTCTTATCTTAATATAGGTATTGCCACTTGTCCAAGCACCCCATTCTTCTTTACTCGCCTCATAGATTTCTACATCTCCCAAAACAAAGAAACGCAGGCATTGGCTTTGGCAGACAGTCTATTGGCTACAGATTCTACAAGTACTATCATCATGGAGGGGCGTTGCCTCGCTTTGATTGCGTTACATAAGTATAGAGAAACTATCAAGCAAGCGCAGACAATGCTTCGGCTCGACTCCACAGCCATTTATCCCAACTACTATATCGGACTATCCTATTGCAATTTGGCTAATCAGATAGAATTGCCGAACAATATCACTTCTCAAAAATTCAAGCAAGCCAGCCGTCAGCGCAATACCCTCTATCGGTCTGCCCTGCCCTACTTAGAGAAGTTCAAAGTAGCCCAACCTGAACAACAAAAGAAGTGGGCACCATTATTATATAAGGTATATCTCTCCATAGAAGACGATGCAAAGTTCAAAGAGATGGATGCCATTCTGCAGACATTGAACCTTTAGTTTTCGTCCGACAATCTCTCACAGCAAGCGATGCAACAGAACCCTTTTTTACAAGCCTATACAACTCCTCACGCCACTTTCCCTTTCGACCAAATAGCCCTCGAACATTTTGAACCGGCTATTATGGAGGGCATACGCCGAGAGAAAGAGGAAATTGCCTCCATCATTCAGCAGACAGAGCCTGCTAATTTTGAGAACACCCTTGTCGCTTTGGAAAATAGCGGTAAGCTCCTGGAGGAAGTGACCACGGTGATGTACAATCTTAATAGTGCAGAAACCTCCGATGAGTTGGACGAATTGGTCAATCGCCTCTCTCCTATTTTGAGTGAGCACGGCTCGGAGATTATGCAGAATGAACAACTCTTTGAGCGCATACGTCAAGTGTATAAACAAGCTGCACAGCTCGAAGAAGAAGAGGCAGTACTCTTGCAAAAAGTTTATGACAACTTTGAGCGTTCGGGTGCCACACTGCCAGCCGAGAAGAAGGAACGTTTCAAGGCAATCCGCAAAGAGCTGAGTACCCTCTCTCTGCAATTCTCTCAAAACCGCCTCAAAGCGACCAATGCCTATCAACTCCACCTCACATCTACCGAAGAAATAGCTGGTTTGCCTGAGAGTTTTCTCTCTCAAGCCGAAGAAACGGCAAAAGCTGAAGGCAAGGAAGGTTGGATTGTTACGCTCAAAGCACCGAGCTTTGTGCCTTTTATGCAATATGCCAGCAATCGGACATTGCGCCAAGAACTTTATATGGCATACGGCACGCTCTGTGCGCAGGATAATGAGCTTAACAATTTTGAGATTGTGCGTAAGATTATAAACCTGCGCTTGGAACTTGCCCAACTTCTGGGCTATGATTCTTATGCAGACTATGCCCTCAAGAACCGCATGGCAGAAAAGCCCGAGAGGGTGCACCAACTTTTAGAAAACCTGCTTACCGCCTATCGTCCAACGGCAGAGCAGGAAGTAGCAACCATCGTAGCCTATGCAAAGGAGCAAGAGGGTGAAAATTTTCACCTTGAGCCTTGGGATTTCGCCTACTATGCTCAGCGACTGAAGAAAGAGCGCTTCGACATTGATCCCGAGCTCCTCCGCCCTTACTTTCAACTCTCAAAAGTGGAGGCTGGCGTCTTTGGATTGGCAACACGCCTTTATGGAATTACATTCAAAAACGCCCCACAGATTTCGACTTTCCACGAAGAGGTAAACGCCTATGAGGTGTTCGATGCCGATGGCTCGTTCCTCGCAGTACTTTACACCGATTACTTTCCCCGAAAGGGCAAGCAGAGCGGAGCCTGGATGACGTCCTATCGTGAGCAGAGCGTCGATGCACAAGGCATTAATCATCGTCCGCATGTTTCGCTGACCTGTAATTTCACACGCCCCACAGCCGAGAAGCCAGCCCTCTTGACCTTTGAGGAGGTGGAGACTCTTCTCCACGAGTTTGGGCACTGCTTGCACGGCATCTTTGCCAATTCTCGTTTTCAGAGCTTGAGTGGCACAAACGTGCTTTGGGACTTCGTGGAACTTCCCTCACAGATTATGGAGAATTTCGCTGTAGAAAAGGAATTCCTCCAAACCTTTGCCACCCATTACGAAAGTGGCGAAATCATTCCCGATGCTCTGATAGAGAAAATCGTAGCCACACGCAATTATAACATTGCCTATGCTTGTCTGCGCCAGCTCTCTTTCGGTTTCCTCGATATGGCATTCTATGAGCGGACGACACCTTTGGAAGGCGACATCCTCACCTTTGAAAAAGAGGCGATGCGTAAAGCCGTACTACTTCCGCCCCCAGTCAACACTTCTATGACCACCAACTTTGGACACATCATCTCTGGGGGCTATGCCGCAGGCTATTATAGTTACAAATGGGCAGAGGTGCTCGATGCCGATGCCTTCGCCTATTTCAAGGAGAAAGGGATTTTCAACCAAGAAGTAGCCCAAAGTTTCCGCCAAAACATTCTTTCACGTGGCAACACGGCACATCCCTCAAAACTCTACAAAGCCTTCCGAGGCAAGGAGGCAACGATTGACGGCTTGCTCCGTCGCGATGGTATTTTATAAAACAATTCCTGCACGATGACACACGACAATAAGAAAACCGAACTCGACCGGCGTTATTTGCGCATGGCACAAATATGGTCGGAAAACTCCTACTGCACACGTCGCCAAGTAGGAGCGCTCATTGTGAAAGACAAGATGATTATCAGCGATGGCTACAACGGTACGCCTTCGGGCTTCGAGAATGTCTGTGAGGGCGAGGACGGACTGACTAAGCCCTATGTACTTCACGCAGAAGCAAACGCCATTACGAAGATTGCACGCTCGGGAAATAATTCCGATGGTGCAACGCTCTACGTTACCGATGCCCCCTGCATCGAATGCTCAAAACTCATTATTCAAGCAGGTATTAAGCGGGTGATTTATGCCAAAGACTATCGCCTGCAAGAGGGCATAGACCTCCTCCGCCGTGCTGGCATTGAAGTCTTGCAACTTGAACCATAACAGCTCCTCCATTTCGACACATTACATACTATATGAGTAAAAACACAGCTCGCTTCCTCCCCTTACTCTTGGCACTGGCAGTCATTGTCGGGATTGTTATTGGCAGTTTTTATGCCAATCAATTCTCGGGCCGTCGCTTGAGTATCATCAACACATCGAGCAACAAAATAACTGACCTCTTCCATTTGATCGACGACCAATATGTCGATACGGTCAATATCCCCGATCTTGTTGAGAAGTCAATGCCTCAAATTCTGAAAGAACTCGACCCCCATTCTTCCTACACCAGTGCCAAGGATGTGGAGATGTCGATGCAAGAATTGGAGGGTAGCTTCTTTGGAATAGGCGTGCAGTTCACCATTTACAAAGATACGGTGCGCATTGTGCACATCGTGAAAGATGGTCCTGCTGAGAACAGCGGTCTGCGAGCGGGCGACCGCATTGTTTCGGTAGACGGCAAACCTTATACGGGCAAGGTGGTGACGAACGAGGAAACTTTCAAGCTCCTCAAAGGAAAGGCAGGCACTACGGTCAAACTCGGTATCTTACGCGCTGGCGAGAAAGGCAATAAAGAGATTGCCATTACCCGTGGCGAAGTGCCAGTTAAAACCATTGATGCTTCATATATGGCTGACAACAAAACGGGCTATATCCGCATCACTTCTTTCGGCGCAAACACCTATGCCGAGTTCCTTGCTGCCTTGGCTGAGCTTGACCAAAGCAGTATGCAAAACCTCATTATTGACCTGCGTGGCAACTTGGGAGGCTACATGGAGCCTGCCATACAGATTGCCAACGAATTCCTGCCCGAAAAGCAACTTATCGTTTACACCGAGGGGCGTCGTTCGCCACGCCAAGACTATTATTCCGATGGTCGTGGCAGCTACAAACAGATGCCACTCTATATCCTTGTAGACGAAAGTTCAGCCTCAGCCAGCGAAATTCTTGCTGGAGCGATGCAGGACAACGACCGTGCCACAATTATTGGGCGTCGCACCTTTGGTAAAGGGCTTGTGCAAGTGCCAATAGAGTTCAACGATGGCAGCATGTTGCGCCTTACCAAAGCTCGCTACTATACGCCCTCGGGACGTTGCGTGCAGAAGCCTTACACGCCAGGCGACGATGTTAGCTACGAGCAAGACCTCGAACTCCGTGGCTTGCACGGCGAATATTATAACGCTGACAGTATCAAAGCCACAGGCGAGAAGTACAAAACACGCCTTGGGCGCACGGTCTATGGTGGCGGTGGCATCATTCCTGATGTCTTTATTCCCAAAGATACAACAGGCTTTACCACCTATTTCAAGGAGGCTTACTTCATGGGCTTGCTTTATCAATATGCTTATGTGTTCTCCGACAACAACCGCCACGAGTTGGAGCATTACGAGAACCAAGCTACCCTTGTACCCTACCTTAACAAGCAAAACATAGTAGAGCAGTTTGCCACTTTCGCAGCGGCCAACGGTTTGCAGCGTCGCAATCTCATGATTGAGCGCTCCTCCAAGGTATTACGTCAGTATCTTTATGCCAACATCATCAGCAATATGCTCGATGCTAACCAAGCGGCACAGTACACCAATGCGCATGACGAGGCGATGCTCAAAGCTCTGCAATTGGTCAAGGCTACGGAGAAAAAAACAACAGCGACTGTGCGCCACAACTCGCCTACCCTCGCACGTCAATGGGCTTGGCAACCTCGCCTAACACACTACACATTGGGGCTTCTCCCTTGGCGCTACGCCATTCAGATGCGACAATTAAAAAACACAAGATTTGTGCGTTGTTAAGTCGCAGTACCTGATTTATAGCAAATCCTCATAGGAGCTATAAAAGTAAGAGTTTTCTAATCTCCAACTTTTATTGCTCCTATTCTTATGCACTTGCTCCAACAGATAACAAACCTTGCAGCTACTTTCTGACTGCATACGCTAACATTTTCCGTTTCATAGTGTGATTTTTACAAAACGCACTGTGAAATGAACTTTTTCTACGCCTCCTGTCAAAAATATTGGTGTAGGAAGGACTGTTTTGTGGTGCAAGATGTGAAGTTTATCTGCGCAAGAAGAGATTATTTTTCAGCAAACACGTAACTTTGTGCTTATTCCCTCTACACTCTTGTCCTATTGCTTATGTCTATTGTCACAGAGAAACAGAACGTTCGCCAGCATATAAAGGAGGCAAAGCAGGCTTTTTCGCTCGCTATGCGGGAGAAGGAGAGTGCCTACGTTTGGGAAATGGTTGAGCAACACCCGCTGTTTCAAAAGAGCCAGACAGTTCTACTCTTTCATTCTCTGCCAGATGAGCCTGCCACCCCTGCTTTTATTGAGAAATGGAGCAAACGAAAACGCATTCTTCTGCCTGTGGTTGATGGCGATGTATTGCAACTTCGGGATTATAGTCCTACAATAAGTTTTTCAACGGGAGCATTTGGTATTCAAGAACCTATGGGCGAGAATTTAGAGGACTATAATTGCATTGATTTCGCCATTATTCCAGGCGTGGCTTTCGATAGAGAGGGTTATCGTTTGGGGCGTGGCAAGGGCTATTATGACCGCCTGCTCTGTCGCCCCGACTTTCAGGCATATACGCTTGGCGTTGGCTTCTCGTTTCAGATGTTGGAGGCTGTACCAACAGAGGCGACAGACAGGAAGTTGAACGAAATTGTAGATATAACATTATGGAAGCACTCAAAACTGTAAACTGGGGTTTTATTGGTTGCGGTGAGGCAACGGAGAAGAAAAGTGGTCCTGCCTTTGCCTGCGTAGAAGGCTCTCAGGTAGTTGCTGTAATGAGTCGTAATCTTGACAAGGCGAGAGATTATGCCAAGCGCAATAACATTGCTCGCTACTACGACGATCCGCAGGCTTTGGTTGATGATCCGGAAGTGAATGCTATATACATTGCCACACCGCCCTCTACCCACGCCACTTTTGCCATTATGGCTATTAAGGCGGGGAAGCCTGTCTACATCGAAAAGCCAATGGCTGCGAACTACGAAGATTGTTGTCGTATCAACCGCTTAGTAGAGCTTACGGGCGTGCCTTGCTTTGTGGCTTATTACAGACGCTATCTGCCTTATTTCCAAAAGGTGAAACAACTGATTGATGAGGGGCGAATTGGACGTATCAACAATGTGCAAATTCGCTTTGCCGTACAGCCACGCGATTTGGATTACAACAGCAAGGATCTTCCTTGGCGTGTGCAGGCAGATATTGCTGGCGGAGGATATTTCTACGACTTAGCACCACATCAGATTGACCTGCTCCAAGAAATGTTTGGACCTATCATCGAAGCACAAGGGTTTAAGACCAACCGTGGCGGTTTGTACAAGACAGAGGACACAGTCACGGCAAGTTTTAAGTTTGCCAACGGGATTCTGGGTTCTGGCTCGTGGTGCTTTGTAGCACATAGATCGGCAAAGGAAGATACCATTGACATCATCGGCGACAAGGGCACTTTGCGCTTCTCCGTGTTCAATTATACACCCATCATCTTAGAAACAGAACATCACACAGAGGCTTTCTCCGTAGACAACCCTCAGTTTGTACAACAACCTTTGATACAAAACATTGTGGAGCATCTCCAACAAACAGGCATTTGCAAGTGCGATGCTTTGAGTGCCACGCCTGTGAACTGGGTGATGGATCGCATTCTACATAAGATTTAAGACTTCGACCGCCAATGCTTCAACGCTTGCTCGCGCTCTTGTTCCTATGGACTCTGTGCCACCTGTCGCTATCTGCCACTGATACTGTGGCAGACAGTATCGGCGTACCTATCGTTGCGGACAGCACCAAGGAGGAAAAGGCGAGTTTGAAAGAAAAGTTGGGAAAGTTCGTGTCAGAGCTTGATTCTACAGACAGTCGCTATATTGAGCCAAACTATTATAACTATACGGCAATGTTGCAAAACACGAACTTCTTTCAGACGTATAGTATCTCCAGCCCGAAGGACGATGGTAGTGTGCAATCGATGACATTAAGCCCACGCTCTGCCTTCAAACTAGGACCTTACTTTGGCTGGCGATGGTTGTTCTTGGGCTATACGTTCAACGTGGCACGCCCCAGCCAAGCAGGCAAGACTTCAGAGCTTTCACTCAGTCTTTACAGTTCTAAAATTGGTATCGACTATGTGGCTATTCGCTCTACTGGCGACTTCACATTTCAAAGCGTGAGCGGTTTTAATAGCGTGAGTGGGGCAGACATCCGCGGACAGCATTTTGGCGGAATGGCTTCGCATATGAAGAAAATCAATCTTTATTACATCTTCAACTCTAAGCGTTTCTCCTATCCTGCGGCTTTCAATCAAAGTACGGTACAACGTCGCTCGGCAGGCTCGTGGATTGTGGGCTTACGCTACGACAACCAAGACATTGACTTTGATGGCAGTAGCCTTCCCACGCTCATGCGCCAAGAATTGGCATCGGGGCTTCAAGCCGTTACGCTGAACCAAAAAACATATAGTTTTTCCTTTGGCTACGGTTACAACTGGGCTTTTGCGCACAATTGGCTCTTGGCTGGTTCCATTTCTCCTGCCCTCGGCTATACGCACTCCAAAGGTGAACGTATCACAGG
>JBHAFO010000198.1:0-5160 GCA_041856145.1 Alloprevotella sp. | reverse complement strand
CAGCTGTTGGGAGCAGGCGTTTGGGCAGAAGCACATATCCGATACCGCCGAGAATGATGCTCAAAAGTCCTGCGCTGAGAGTGAAATAGGGATGTGCAAAGCATTTCTCGAGTAAGCGGTTATACCATTTTTGTAACGTGTCTAAGAACGAGAATTTCTTTTTCTTACTTTCCATTTCTTCCTTAGGCATAGGCCGACGAATGAAGAAGAATTGCAGGAAAGGCACGATGAGTTCGGCTACCAAAAGTGATACCATCAGAACCAACGTAATTGCCCAAGGGAAAGAGGCAAGGAAGTCGCGGAACATTCCTGTCATAAATATCAGGAAGGGGAAGAAGGTGATACTGATGGCGAGGGTGGCAGAGAATATAGATTTGAAGAAATGCGTGGCACTCTCAATCGAAGCGTGCCAACGACTCTGCCCCTCCGAGATTTTTTCCAGGTAACTGTCGATGATAACAATAGAGTTGTCCACAATCATACCGAGGGTCACAATCAAGGCTGCGAGGGTCACCGTATTCAATTCTATACCAAAGGCGTAGAACAATCCCAAGGAGATGAAAATCGAAATAGGTATGGTGCTGGCTGCCACCAATGCCACTCGCAGAGGGAGAAGTAGGATCACGACTACCACCACGGCAATCACAGCAATGAGCAATTCCTTGATGAAATTGACAATGCTGTCATCAACTACCTTGGCTTGGTCGGTGATCTTAAAGAGTTGGACATCCTTGGGCAGGGTAGGCTCGATCTTTTCCAATTTATCGTTGATATCCTCGCCCATCTGCGTGATATTGCGCCCTTTCTTTATCTCCACGCTTAACACAAGGCACTTGACACCGTTGTTTGTGATATAGGACGAAGGCTCGGGATACTCTCTCACCACACGGGCAATGTCGCCAAGGCGCACAGTGTTGCCTGTTGGGTCGCTGTAAACAATCATATTCTCCACATCCTGCACTGCATTGAGCGAGCGATTGACATAGATGGGAGTGTTGGTGCGGTCGGTCTTTTGCGTGCCAGCCATGGTGACAAAACCTTTCTGCATCAAGCGTAGCGCAATCAGGCGGTCGCCAATACCATAGTGGGCGAGCTTTTCATTGTCGAGATAAACACTTATCTGCTCTTTCAGCATGCCTGTAACAGACATGCGCCCAATACTTTCGATGGTGCGTAGACTATCTTGCAAGGCTTGCATATAGTCGTTCAATTCGCGGTAGGTTTTGTCTTTACTGGACATCGTGATGAGGAGCGAGGAGGTGTCTCCAAAGTCGTCCATCACCCTTACTGCCAATACACCACTCGGGAGTTGGCTTTTGAACACAGCTACTCCATGCTTGAACTTGTTCCAAAAAGCCTCCTTGTCAGTTACTTCGTCGTTCAGCTCTACCTGCACAATCACCATGCCGTCACGGCTGTAGGATTTTGTGTCCGACTTTTTCACCTCCTTATAGGTAAAAATGTAGTCTTCCAAAGGACGAGTCACTTGTTCTTCTATCTCTTCAGCCGATACGCCCGGATATACTGCCACGACGATGCCTTGGCGAACGGTGAAGTCGGGAAACTCATTCTTGTTGATATGCCTTAAGGCAAAAATGCCAAAGGCAATGAGGCAACAGGTGATGAAGATGACAATCTGTCGATAGTGCATCGCCCATTCTACAATATTGCGTCTTTTCATAACCGTATCTTATTTCGTGTTCACAAGCATACCCTCGCTCACTTTCTGCTGCCCTTCTACAATGAGCTGTTCGCCCACGTTCAAGCCCGAGCGTACAACGATGTGCTCGCCTATGGTAGCCCCTGTTGTAATATAGGTTTTGTGGGCTTTTCCTTTGACCACAGTCCAAACAAATGAGCGGTTGTCACTGTCGATCTGCACCACTTCGAGCGGAATGGCAACGCCCATTTCTGTTCCGCCTTGCCTAATGTTTCCCACGCAAACCATGCCAGGAAGCAAGCGATGCTCGCTGTTTGCGACCAAAGCCTTCACCTCGTAAGAGCGAGAGAGTGGATTGGCAGAAACAGCCTTCTCGCAAACTGTGCCCACGTATTCTCTATTGTCCAAAGCCTCCACCCGAACGGCGACTTTCTGCCCCACGGTAATTTTTGAAATCTCGCTTTCGGGAACAGACATATTCACTTTGATATTGTCGATGCGTACAAGTTTTGCAACCATCTGTCCCGGCAAAACGTTTTGCCCAGCTTCGACTGCCCGTTGTGCTACGTAACCGCTGAAAGGAGCGATGAGGCGGGCATCCGATACGCCTTTCTTAGCAATAGCTTCAGATGCCTTGGCTTGACGCACCATGCCTTGTGCTTGGCTCAACTTCGTCTGTACCTCTACCCACTGGATTTCTGGTAGCGATCCATTGTCGTGCAACATTTTCATGCGTTTATAGGCATCCTCTGCCTGTTTCAGCGTTTCCTCTGCCTGCGAAGTTGTGGCAACTGCCATTGCATAGCCATTCTTCTGCGTGGTGGCGTCTATCACTGCCACCACTGCGCCAGCCTTTACCATCTGTCCCTCGCTAACGAGTATCTGTTTGATTGTTCCTCCGAGTGGGAAGCTCAAAGCCGTTCCCTCGGTTTCCTCAATGGTAGCAGAGTAAGTTTGAGAGCCGTCGAGGCTTTGTGTAACAATTTGTTGGGTTTTAACAACGACTGCAGGGCTTTCTTCGCTCTGCGACTTCTTACCGCAGCTCATCATAGAAACGGCTGTGACAAAAAGTAAAAGGAGAGATTTTGTGCTCATATTAGTGTTTATTATTTCTGTTCTTGGAGCAAATTTCGGCATTACTATATGATATAGCCTATATGAAAAGCCTGTGAAAGTGTTTGATATGTCGTAAGTTGAGTTTTGAGGACTGAAAACTGTTTGGTTTTACTATGATTTGAAGGACGATGAAGAGATAAAATTGTACCTTTGTGCGGAGAAATTAGACACAAATAGATGGAAAAGATTTTTCACAAGCGTATCGAGGAAGTACGTACCATAGGATTAGAACAGCTTTCAGATAATGACGAAAGTTTGTCCTATAGAGATGCGGACATGGTGATATATACCGACATTCGAGAGCTAACGCAGATTTATCGTATAGAAGAGCCTGGTGGCGTTTTCAAGACTGCCATGACGGTGATTATCTACTGTACAACGGGGCGTTTGCAGATGGAGGTAAATGGCGAGGTGCGCACTTTAGAGGCAGGACAGGTGGCTGTAGTTGTTCCACAAACGCTTGTGAAGAATTATATGCTCAGCCCCGATTTTCAGTGTATGATTATGTGTGTGTCTACCCATATATTGCAGGCATCGCTGCAGAGCGACATCAATCTTTGGAACGATAGCTTGTACGTCCGTCGCAACGATACATTTACTGTTTCGAGCGAGAGTTTGGAACTTTTGTTGCTTTACCAACAACTCTTCAGTTATAAACGCCAGCATCCGCAAACGCAATTTTATAAACGGACGATGCAATCTCTGGTGCAGGCGATACTCTATGAAATTTGTGGACACCTTTGCCAACCACTTGCGCAACAGCAAGAAAAACCTACGCCCACAGCCAATCAAGGTCGTAACCTCTTCTACAATTTCTTGGAGTTACTGAAGCGAACAGAGCAGAAACGTCAAACGGTTGAGCACTATGCCACCATTCTCTGTGTAACGCCCAAGTATCTGTCTTTTGTTTGTAAACGAGAAACTGGGAGAACGGCTTTGGAATGGATACAAGACTATTTGTTAGAAGATATTCGTTTTCACCTGAACAATCCTCGGCTCACGATTAAGGAAGTTGCTGCCCGCACAGGTTTTACCAACCTCTCTTTCTTCGGTCGCTACGTCAAGGAGCATTTTGGAGTTGCCCCTCGCAATTATCGCAAGGAGTTGCTAAAAACGTAACCATCTGCCTTGCGATGAAATCTCTGGAACAAAACGCTCGCAGGGCATTTCTCAACTGAGATGTCCTACTTTTTTGTGCAGATAGCGTAGGGTAGAAATCCAAGATTTTGTAATTTTACCACGGAGAACGGCAATAGCGACGATTTCGAGGCTGGCAGCCGACTTTCTTTCTTTTCTCTCTAAGTTTATCGCCCTTTTCAAAAATACGGTTGTATGAAGCGCATTCCTCTCCCTCTGATATTTTTCTGCCTCCTCTTTGGCAGTTCGCTCCTCACGGGACTGAACAATTATCGCACCGCCAAGGAACGCATTGTCACGGATATGAACCAAGCCCTCGCAAAAGCCTTGGAACAACAAGAGGAGGCTTGGCTCACGCCCGATACCATACACAATTATCGCCAGCACCTACAAATAGATGCTCTGCGAGAGGAGTCGTATATATATTATGCGACCGTGGCAAGAACGCCAGCACTCCGTAGCCGTTCTATGACGTGGCAAGGTGGTGGCAAACGTGTGGCTTATCAGAGCTACGCTAATCTCTCGATGGCTTCGATTGTCCAACTGACCGACTTGCGCTTGCCCTCGTTGCTCCTGCTCTCGGCTTTCGGTTGCGCCTTCTTCTCCCTGCTGAAACGTCGCCCTATGGCAGTCGCACCCGAGATGCTCCCAGCGTCAAGTGTACCTATTACCTGCAATTTTTCTTCTGCCAGCCTTGCTATAGTTCACCTCACTCCGATGCAACGCGAACTGATGGAAATGTTTTTCCAAGCTGAGGGGCATCACCTCTCAAAGCAAGAAATCTGTGCAAGGCTTTGGCCAAAGAAAGACAATCCGAACGAAACGCTCTACACCCTCATTCGCCGGCTAAAACCCGTGGTGGAGGAGCAATTGCACCTTAAGATTGTGGCGCAACGTGGCGGAGGATACACGCTCCGACCTCAGGATTAAAATTCGCACTTTCAGCTCCTTCTCAAAGGCTGACACTCTCTGACAAATCAAATGTCAGACAAGTGTCAGTCTTTTTCTTATGCCAATTTGAGCGGTCAGCCTATTTTTGCGACAAAATCCCGCTTACCTATGAAACGTATATTACTATTCACACTTCTGTTCCTTGCTTCGCTTTCTCTTTGGGGGCAGTCGTCCTCAACCACCTCCCTTGGCGAGGCAACCGTCAGCGCCACTCGTCAGAAATCGACCCCTTATGGTTATTTGTTCTATCCCACGGCGGAGCAAAAAGCGTCCTCCACGAACGCCTATAATCTGCT
>JBHAFO010000197.1:0-8460 GCA_041856145.1 Alloprevotella sp. | reverse complement strand
TTATATAAAAAAGGGATTACACGCTATTCATCAAAAAACTCAGGAAATAGCTCTTCTTTGGTAAAAGCCTTCTCAATGCGAGTGATGGAACTATTGATATCTTCACGCAATTGTAGCATCCTAAGATAAGGAATAGAGAACTCCATACATACCTTCTTTTCAAGTCTACTAGGAACAGAGGATATAAAAAGTTTGAATAAAACGGTATTCTCGGGATCTATTTCTATTCCAATAGAAAGTGGCCAGTGATCTGAGGGATCAAGTCTGAAACGCTCTATTCCTTCGGTTTCTTGTGCCATAGTTCTCTCAATTCTTACCATCGTTGAACAATCGGCGTCCTTCGGTCATGGTGTAGACCGTTAGGAATGCCACTAACACACACGCAAAGGGCTTGGACAAAGGCACAATCATCAGCACAGAGAGTGCCACACAAGCCAAAAGAGAAAACAGGGCTTCGCCATAGCTGGTGCGAAAACCATTGACGGCGGACACGAACTCAAAGTCCCGATCCAACCACTTGCACACTCGGCTCGAACTGCGAGCCACAACACCCAAAAGGGAGGAAAGTTTTAATGCGGTTTGCATAACTCTTGTATATAAGTACATTAAACATAAGGGCATAAAAAAGCCCCGCTACCTGCTGTACAATCCAACAAGAGACGGATTTGGACGGGATTTCTCGTCGTCCGCAGGGCGGGGCTAAGAGTTTCAAGAAACAAAGGAGGGCGAGAGCCGAGGGCGGAAATGAAATCAATTCCAAGGAACTATATTTTGAGAGTTTAACAATGATGCGAAAAACCTCGTTCGTGTCCTCCTTGCGTTCTGTACGCTTATACTTTCATCAGAAAAAAATGAAACCGCCTTGCGGAGAGTGCGAGACGGTCGGCACCGCCTCTTGTTGAAAATTGTACACTGCAAAAGTACGGAGCAAATTTGAAACTGCCAAGGCTTGGAGGCTATTTTTTTGTGTCGGTGCTGAAAAAAATATTTTTCTCTTTCAGGAGATACGCCCCGTTTCGGGCGCAAAAAAAGCGGGCGCAGCGTGCATCACTGCAGGCTTTGCCCTATGGAGTTGGATTGTCCTATGAGGAAAATAATGAGAATTATAAAAGCTACCTGCAAAATAAGCCCTTTCCGTCCACTTCTCAAAAACACACGCCCCGAGGCGGTGAAATTTTCCACGATTGGCGGAGGGATTTTCCACGATTGGCGGTGGAAAACTTTAGTTTCCACTGAAAACTATATAATTTGCACTGGAAACTATATAGTTTACACTGATAACTATATAATTTGCACTGAAAACTAAAGTTTTTCTCCGCCACTGGTCGAAAATGTCTGCGCCAGTAGTCGAGTTTTTTGCCTATAATCGTGAAGTATTTCAGCTTTCCGAAAAGATTTTTCCCTAAACGGCTGAATTTGAGCCTAAGGTTCAGGCAAAGAAACGAATTTCTTACGGCGAATGCGTGAAACGACCCCCCTGCGCCCTGCCAGTTACCTCCTCGCCCCTTTATGCTCTGTAGCGGAATATGCGGAGCGCAATGCGTAGAGGAGAAACAGCCGTAAGGTGTTAAGGCTTAGGGCTTAGGGGTCGGAGGGTGAAAGTGAGAGGCGAGGTAATTGGGGGTGGTAATTGGAGGGAGGGGCGGTAATTGATCGGAACAAAGAAGAAGCCCACACCACGGAGGGCGCAGGCTTCGGGGAGGGACGAAGTGTGGGGGCGTTAGAATGGGAGTTCGTCGTCGGACACTTCCAAGGTGGGAGCGTTGGCGTTCATAATCGATGCGGTTGATTGCGGTTGCGACTTGAAGGGCTTGAAGTCGCCAAAGTAAACAGCCGTTGCCGTTGCCTCTGGGTGTGCCTCCCGATATTGTGAGGAATAGGATAGTCGAGCGTAATGCGTATGCCCACTATTGGAGGGTTCACGGCGTTCTGCCACGAAGCAAGAGAGGTATGCGCCACGGTGCTTGCCGTCGTCGCCTTGCGAGAGGTATATATCGTTGTCCTCGCAGGGAATGACGATACAGAGCTTTGTGGCGGTTTTGCCTTTGAGAGAAACCACGGCTGCGTTATTGAGCCGTAGGAGGTTGAGTTTTCCTGAATAGTCCATAACTTAAATATGTTTGATTGTTAGGGGTTAAACTTCTTTCTGTAAGAGTAATCGTTCAGGCTTGACGGGAATGAGCAAGCCACAAGAGAGGGCGATAAAGATGCATTTGCCGTTCTTCCATTCGCTGTGATGTTTGCCGATGGCTTTTATTTCTTTGTTGTGCAGCCATACTTTGTCGTTGACCTTGTAGGCTACAATATCGCCAACAGCAAAGTCGATGGGTGGCGCAGGAATGAGGGCAGAGAGGCGTTGCACAAACTCGCCATTGGCAAAGCCGTATTGCAGTTCTTTGGAATTGTCGAGGAGCATTGGTGGAGTGTCTTGGTGGTTTATACTGGTGCGCAGGTGGCAACGATGATACCGAGATGCGTTTGCGGAAAGCGTTCGCAACCTATGTAGAGAGTGTCGAAAGCATCAGAGCCATCGGTGCGGGACTCAAGGCGGTCTTCTTCTGTTTCTGCGAGCTTCTCGCCTCGCTTGTCTTTCTTTCCATTATATACGCCTGCTTGAGTGATGGAGATGAGAAGGGCTTGGTTTGCCTCTTCGTTGAAATAGGGCGTTAGGGTGTTTGCCCCTGCAAAGCCTCTGTTTATAAGTAAGTGCTTATCTACGTGGCGCATCGGTTGTCCAATGTAAACAGGCATAACGCTCCAGCCGTTGCGCTCAAAGCATTTGTTCACGACAAAGGCAAAGTCCTCATTATTGACGGCATAGTTCGAACCAACGGCGGTGGCATCGTAATAGAAAACTACTTGCTTGGTCGGATGCGGTTCATAGTAGGTGCAGAAGTCGGCAATGAGTTCGGGGAGCTTGCGCTCATACTTCACAAAGAAAGAACGCACGACATTGAGCCGTCCCTCCTCTCTGACAATTTGCCCGACCACCATCCAGTTAATATTTGCATTGAAGTCGAAAGCAACGCACAACGGCTCGGAGGGCAACACATCGGCATCGAGGCGAGAGGAAATCTCAACCGAACCAGCATGCTCAAAGCCGAGAGAGCTAATGTAGTCGGAGGTGGCTGGAGTGTAGCGGTGCGACATCTTCATCGAGGAGTAGAAGCCATCACGGAGCATCTCCACAGGAAGGCAGAGAATGGAGGTGCGGAACACAAGATAAGGCAAATCTCGCCGTTGCTGTTTGATGTATTCCTCGCCCAGTATTTCCATATTCGTAAGCGATGAATACTTCTGAAAGTAGAGGGCATTGCGCTGTAGTTCCAGCAACACGGCAGTGAGTTCACGCACTTTTTGCTTTGTATAGGTGTTCGCCTCTGCTTGACGGAAATATGCCAGCTCGGTCTGTACGCCTCGTATCGTTTCAATAAGCGCAGGGTCGCAGTCCTTTTCATAATTGAGAAACCAAGAACCCGCCTTCGTTATAGGCATATCGGAAGTAACTAACATACCATGATGGAAAGGCAGATGCCCGAACTCTGCGACCTGCCCACGGTTGGCAGGAAAGGTTTCGTCCTTGAGCTGGTCAAAGTCCACAAACTTTGCCTCGTCGATAAATAGATAATCGAACGACTTAGAGTTTGAAGTGCCTTTGCGTTCCTGCGAGACGATTTGTACCACTGCCCCAGTATAGAAGGCAATAAAGTCGCTCCAGTCGGCAGGCTCGTAAATCGGTCGAGGAAAGTTCAAATGCTTTGGAGGCTTTATCCCGATAGTCCAGTGCAGTCCCTGCTTGTAGCCCCACTTTTCCAAATGGGTAAGCATAGAGGGCAACGTATTGGTCAAAGCCCGCGTCTTACTGGGCGACACGAAAGCGGAAGTACTACGGGGCATAGCTTGCGCCACTTGCAACATTTTGCCAGCATGAAGCAAGCCCTTGCCAGTTCCACGACCTGCAACGATAATGTTATCCTTTGCCCCGAGGGTCATTACTTCGCGTTGCATCTTATTTAGGTACACTTTATTCTTCATAATCACTTAAATAGGCTATTTCTTGCAATAACTATTCAGCTGTGTGCTTTTTCGCACGCCGTTGCGCCTACCAAGTACAACGCCTTGCGCCTCGAAACGCTTGCGAATGCGGTAAAAGCGCT
The DNA here is from genome assembly GCA_041856145.1 of Alloprevotella sp. GTDB lineage: Bacteria > Bacteroidota > Bacteroidia > Bacteroidales > Bacteroidaceae > Alloprevotella. The sequence continues at coordinate 4,303 of JBHAFO010000197.1, read as the reverse complement.
GCACAACAGCCTCATGATGCTCTGCAGTGATGGAGACACTATCGCACCAACGGCGCACAGCCTCCTGCAGGCCTGCCGTGCCAATGTGCGGTGCGCACGCTTTCCAAATAGCCAGCTCGAAGAGGTCAGTAATAGCCATCGCCATTTCGTGCGCTGCATGCGCAGAGAGATAGTTATACCGTTCGGGCTTCCTGTACGCATCATCAGGGATAACAATAGCCACTTCCCCCGCTCTCGGATAGAGCTGTGGCGGTACCGTTCGGGGGCGAACTGTACAAAGTTGGCGCATCATCGTGTTAAGTGGCGATTTCTTAATAAATCTTATAGGATTACCAAATTGATTGGTAGCCCACAAAGCAATAGATTTTTCAAGTTTTATAAACGCTGTAATACCTTTCATTATCACTCATTTATATAGTACAAATATAGCGAAAAAAAATGAGTTTTCCCCAGCCGAAGCGGACGAAAACACACCTGCTCTTAAAGTTTTTCTTTCTTCCCTGTTTTTCGCTAAGTCTGTTTTTGTAGAAAAAAAAGTGTAGAGTGTAGAAACGTAGAAAAATAGGGGCTAATACTCTGATGCACAGAGGTTACTCTTTCTTATTACACTTTTCCAGCACCCCAAAACGGGCTGAAAAAAAGTATAGTAGGCTGGTTACACTTTTCTGCTGGTTACACTTTTCTACAGAGTGTATAAAAGAGTAGAGTAAAAGTGTAGAAAGTTCCGAACGCTCTAAATCCCTCTTTTTCTTAATAGTTATATCTTAGTTTCTACAAATCTACAGTTCTACACAAGAAATAAATAAATATGGAAAGGAGAAGGAAAGGGAGGGGAGTTCGGGCTATTCCTCCCTATTCCCCAGAAGCAAGCGATATTGTAACACTATTTAGCAGAAAAAGAGAACCGCAGGTGCGGTTATGTTTAATCGGGTTTTGGGAGGAAAAGAATATATATAAAGTAATAGCCTCGGATATATAAGAAGGGGCTACGCTCTAAAAGAGAGCGACTGCTGAAGACGTACAAACTACTCCTTGAGCTTTCGCTGGGGGCGGACTCAAGGAGTAGAAGTCAAGGGGTAAAAGTCAAGGGGTGGAGGTCAAGGCGGTGGCGGGGACGAGGTTAGGGGGCGAGTTCGTAGAAGTAGGCTGTCTTGAGAGGGGCGATGCCTTGGGGGGTGATGGTGATCTCGAAGCGAGCTGGGAGGAAACGGCGTGTGCCTATTTGGTAGGTCTTGGAGGTGTCGAGGGGTGTGTGGTCGGTGAATGTAAAGAGGTATTCCACGCGTGTATCGATGCGCCCTGTTAGTGCGTTTAAGCCTCGCACTATGTTGGTGGGGCTGTTGAGGGAGAAGAGGTGGGAGTAGTCGTAATGCACGCCGTTGATGGTTTCTTCTTTGCCGTCGGCATAGTCGCCGATGTGGTTTTGGGTGTTGCGGTGGAAGGTGAAGCCGAGGGCAGCGGGGGGTATGATGGTTGCGCCTTGCCATTGGTAGGTAAAGAGCGAGTATTGCGTTCCCATGTTTAGGGCTACTTCGAGGGTGTCTTTGGTGTTGGTTTGGTCTTTGCCTCCTGTGGTGAGGGTGTTCCATATGTCGAACGTGCCGTTGTCGATACCGATATTGGTGTCGGCGGTCATGAGCATTGGGGTGTCGATGGCTGGGGCTTGTGGGTCGGGTCGCCATCTTTTGGGGAATCCAGGGCGGATAATTTGTTGGTGTACTTTTTCTTTGGTCATCAGTGTGGGGACGATGCGCAGAGTGATGTCTATTTCTCGATTTTCTCGGCGTATGAGTGCGCCGCCTTGGTCTACTTCGAGGGGGCGCACTGTGCCGTCTTCGTTTTCTATGTAGATATAGCGGTTGCCGTTTTGGCGGTTGATGACGATTGTGCGCCGTGCTTCGGGGGTCATTGTGGTTGGTGTGTTGTCTTCGATTTCGAGGATGCCGCCTTGCTCGATTACTTTTGCAGCTTTCCAGATGTTGTCTTCGAGGTTGAACACGTTCTCGATGCCGTTCCATTGGTAGGCGATGTTTGAGGCGGTGGGGTCTGCTCCGTTGTCGTCGGGGGAGAGTTCGGCGGTGTGTTCGTGTATGATGTTCTTGAGGTGGCGCACCTCGGAGGTGTAGAATTCGGAACGGTTTACGACTCTTGCGCCACTTGTGCCAACGAGGACGACCACGCCACAGAAATTTTCTACTTCTCGAATGAATTCCGTCACTGTCCAGTGTGGCAGAGTTTTGTTGTAGTCCATGACGCCTCGGGCGTTTGCCACGAAGAGGCGGGCGAGGCGGTAATCCCATCGCAGGGCGTTGTCTTCTTTGCGCAGGGTTGTGCCATAAGCCACTTTGAGAATGCGCTCCAAGAGTACGCAGAGATAGATTTGTGGGGCAAAGATGGTTTTGGGGTCTACTTCTACGCCTGTGGTGTCCATGCCTTCGATTTGTTTGCCGTTGGGTGTGGCAGAGCCTGCTCCATAGCTGTTGCGAGCCATTGGCCAGCCTTCTTTGATGAGGACGAATTTGCCGTCTTTGTGGAATCCTTGAATGGTTTTGGCGTTCGATACGGCCGACTCTGCTACGGAGTAAATCGGGAAGCAAACGCATTCGGCATCTCCTGTGGGGGTGGTGTTGCGGTGGAAGATGCCAGAGGGAAAGCCTGTGCGGAGGAATTGTTCTTCTTGCTCTGGTGCTTCAGACATAAGCGACAAAAGCTCTAAGGCTGTTATGCTTTCGGGGTCTTTGCCACGGTGGCGGAGATAGGTGTCGTAGGCACGGCCGAGGGGCAATTCGTCGATATACTTTTCGTTGCCCGCCTCGTCGATGGCTTCGGGCATAAGTCCGCCCCGTCCGCTACGCAGTTGCACTTTTACGCTTTCCTCCGTGGCTGAAAGCACCACGGCTGTGCCTTGCAGTGCCAGCCCGTCTGCCAAAAGCGTGAAGGGATAGGAGCGAGAGAGCAGGGGTGTGAGCTGTGTGGCTGTGTGGTGCATTGCGCCAAAGATGCGCTGGTTCGTGTGGCAGCCTTTGAGCGGTAGGGTTACTTCGAGGGTGCGGTCGTAAGTGGAGGAAAAGGCGGGGTTCTCAAGTGTGAGCTTAAAGGTTGCGCCTTTTGCAAGGGTGCAAGGTTGGTTGTTGATAGTAAGCTGAAACATTGTAGTATAGTGTTTTATGGTATTTCTTTTCGAGTACAAAGTTAAGCAGAATTGCTGGCAGTTTCAAGGGCTGGCGCAGGGGCGAAAAATTATCATATACAATCGTTGAAATTATCACGCATAATAATTTCCACGCCTCCTGCACCATATCGATACGGGGGGCGTGGAAGCGGTTGCGGGGTTATTCTTTTCGGGGGTATCGGCGGGCGATATACCCTTCTATGGAATCAAGTTCGTATTCCTCAGCTCGTGGGTGGAGGCGGAAGAAGAGCGTAAATGCTCGCAAGATGCATTCGAGCTGTGCGTCGGTGTAGTTCCAAAGGTTGAGCCGTCGGAAGGGGCGCATCTCTTCGAGATACTCTCGCACCTGCGTGTAATAGTCTTGCACGGCTGTGGGTTGCGCCTCAAACCAATTGTAAATTTGCTCGTTCGTGTTACGAGCCACGGCCGTAGATATGCGCATAATCCTCTTCGTCGGGTCGGAATGGTTCGCTGAGTTCATCGTCTTTCTTTAAGTATTTAGTGGAGGTAATATAAAGGCGATCCACGCTTTTGCCGTCTATTTTGCCCACGTTCTTGCCATTCTTAAAACCAAGGTTCACGCCCACGATATAAGGTTGCAATTCGCAGAAGGCACGAAGTTTGCGAGAGAAGGCATTCATCGTTGTTTGACGAGCATAGCCACCAGCGTAGGAAAGGAAGTCTTCGTAAACGTCTTTTTTTATCAAATGCACGTCCAAATTCTCCGACTCTTCGCCAAAGAAGGTATTTGCCCAGATGCTGAAATCGCCCTCGATGTCTGCCAAAAGTTTGCGCTGGAAGATATTGCCCATTGGTGGCAGCACCTTGTGTCCCTCGGCAACGGCACGCAAATAGAATTGCAAGCATTGCATCATAAAGTTAATATCTGCGTTCCACTCCTCGTCCGTGTAGAGCTTCGTATAAAGGTCGCGCCCGAAATCGTCCCGCACGCTTCGGCTCTCGAGATAGCCATTGTCCTCCGTTCGCTCGTGGTAATAGTCGGAGAATACCAAGGGGAGCAAGCGTGCCATCGTGGAGGCGTCGAACTTCTTCGGTACGAAGTTGGTCGTAAAAGCAATCTTTGGACTTTCCTCAAAGGCAAGCGTAAAGATGGCATTGTTCTTTGGGTTT
>JBHAFO010000196.1:0-11446 GCA_041856145.1 Alloprevotella sp. | reverse complement strand
CCCAACAAAATGAGCAGACCACCGCCCATCATCAAGGCTGTGAGCACTTCATCGAGGACAAAATAGGAGAGAACGCTCGCCACAAAAGGGGGCATATAAAGATATGCCGTAGACTTCACACTGCCCATGCGCTGAATGACCACTGACCAAGCCAAGAAGCACGCCAAAGAGGCAATGAGTCCAAGTGCCAAAAGATTGGTTGCAACAAGGGGCGTTGCAAGGCGTTGCCATTGGATAGGTTCTTCAGCAAGGACGACAGGCAAGATGGTCAATGTGCCATAGCCAAAGACTTTGCGGGTAAGCGTCATCGCATCGTATTTATCACTGAGCGGTTTGCACAAGAGTTGGTAAACTGCCCACATCACAGCAGCCGCAAAAGCCAAGGTTGCGCCTAAGAGTCGGCTTTGTCCGGCACTCTCCACTTGATTGTTGCCCGTAACGATGAAGTAGACGCCTAAGAGTGCAACGCCTGCGCCTACCCAAAGCATCGCTGTGGGCTTCTCGTCCTTTTTCCAAAAGAGAGAAAGAAAGGCTGTTGCCAAGGGAGCGATGCACACGAGGAAGGAGACGACACTCGCTTCGGCATAGACCATCGCTGTGTTCTGCGCATAGAAGAAGAGCGACCCGCCCATCAGTGCGCAGAGCACCATCATCGCTTCATCTTTCCAGCTGTGGCAACGCCACTGAATGGGCTTACGTTGTGCCAACTGCACTGCCACCAAGCCCACATAGGCAAGGAGGAAGCGAAAGAAGAAAATTTGCGAGGGCGTAAGCTCTGCCTGTATGAGCAGTTTGGTGGAGATGAAAGTACTTCCCCATACGATCACGGAGAAAAGTGCCAAGAGATGATATTTCCACATAGGCTTTACTCGGCTGTGTTATCGAGGTTCATGCGCTTTGCCTCGTTCCAAATTTCGTCCATCTCAGCCAACGACATCTCTTTGAGCGAACGACCTTGTTTCAAAGTCTTCTCCTCCAAATAATTGAAGCGGGCAATGAACTTTTGGTTGGTATATTCAAGCGCATTGTCGGGGTTGATTTTATAAAGGCGAGCGGCGTTGATGAGACTAAACAGCACATCGCCAAACTCGCGGGTGGCTTTGTCGTTGTCCATCTGTGCCACCTCGCTCTCAAACTCGGCAATCTCTTCTTTCACCTTGTCCCACACCTGCGAGCGATCCTCCCAGTCGAAACCCACATTGCGGGCTTTGTCTTGAATACGATACGCCTTGATGAGCGAAGGCAGGGAGCGAGGCACACCACTGAGCACACTCTCGTTGCCATCCTTCTCCTTTTGTTTGATCATCTCCCAATTCTTCTCCACCTGTGCCCCGGTTTTCGCACCATTAGCAAGCCCACTCTCTGTGGCTATGCCTGCTGAAAATTCGGGGTGCTGACCTTCGCCAAACACGTGCGGATGACGGAAAACGAGTTTATCTACCAAGCGGTTACACACATCGGCAATGTCAAATTGTCCTTTCTCCTGCCCTATCAAAGCGTAGAATACGACATGGAGCAAGACATCGCCCAACTCTTTGGCAATGTTCTTCTCATCGTTATTGAGCAAGGCATCGCAAAGTTCAAAGGCTTCTTCTATGGTGTTCGGGCGCAGGCTCTCGTTGGTTTGTTCCCTATCCCATGGACATTCTGCACGCAGGATATCCATCAAATCGAGCAGGCGAGAGAATGCTGCCAACTTTTCTTCTTTTGTATGGGTCATCGTTTCGTTTTCTTCTTACTATACTTCGTCTCAAAATATCTGCCACCAGCTCTTACTCGGATAGACATCCGTAGCCGAAGTGGCGATGGCTGTCACTCCTTCTGCCACAAGGGCGGGAATTTTCTCTGCCCCAATTTCGCCTGCCAAGCAGAGTGGAAGAGCGTAGTCTTGGGCGTAGATATGTTGTTCGGCAGAGGTCAGATATGCCATCGTGCCAGCCAAATTGTCGGCATCGTAAACAGCATAATGTACATAGTCGGCTGTGGCTTTGCGCAGGGCATCTATTTCTTCGAGGGTCGTTGCTGTGCCACCGATGAGCGGCTGTTCGCCCAACTGCTGGCGCGCCGAACGCACAGCAGAAATATCGGTCAGATGCACACCATCGGCTTGTGTCGCCTCCACCCATTCGGGACGATCGACGAGAACGCAGGTTGCACCATATTTGCGACAGAGTTCGACCACAATCTTGGCTTCTTCTTCGTCCTTGCCCTGCCAGCAAATCCAGCGGCATCCAGCTTTCAAGGCTTGGCGTGCGCTGTCCGTTTGCGCCGTGATATATTGAATTGGAAGTATTGAGGTTTCCATTCGTCCTTATATATAATATGTATTACTTCGCAGGGGTACTTTGGTTCGTTGTCCCCTTGCGCTTGCGGCGGAAGAGTTCCAGGAAGTTTGAGAAATCCTTGCGGAACATAATTCCTACGCCTTGCGTAGTGAGGGAAGAGCGGGTAAAATAACGCTCATTCGTAGTGCTGTAAGCCTTCAAGGCTATTCCGCCTCGTGGTGTGAGGAGGTAGCGCACATCGAAGTCGCCCACAAAGTTGGAAGTACGGGTGCTAAGTGCCCGATCGCGGTAGCCAAAATTGCCATTAAGCTGTAGGCGATTGTTGAAAAGCGAGCCACGCAACACGCCCTCCACCTCCACATCGCTCCAGCCTATATCGCCCGTAGAAATGTTCGTGCCGAACGACCAATTAGAAGTGCCCATCGCACTGCTCAGGATATCGTTCAGCTGATTGGTCAGCGTAGATGAAAGCAACGACTTCATAGCCACCATTGATTGCGACTGCCCCGCGCCTGCCACAACCGTATTGACATTGTAAGAATAGAAGCGTCCAAATCCAAGGAGATAGAGCACTTGCATATTCATATCGTTCTGTGTGTTGATGAGGTTGCGCACCAACTGCTTCACTTCCGTATCGGCTGTTGGCAAATCAAGGTCGAAAGCCACTTGCGGAGCAGAGGCACGCCCGCCGATGTTCAGCAGACAATTTACTTTCACATTGTTCTCCGAAAGTCCAACACTCGAGTAAAGTCCAGCCAAAGAGGCGGAGGGAACTGTATATATGGCTTGCAAATCAAGTTCAGCTTGGAAAGGTTCGCCAGTAAAGTTGAGCGTTCCCCCTGTGAAAGCAAAATCTTTCTTGATGAAGTCCTGAATGGTCATGCGGTAAGTGCCACTTGTAACATTGTAAGTGCCATAAACATTGAATGCACCTTTATTATAATAAGTAGCATGCAATGCCCCAGCTCCCCGCAAGACGATATTATCGCCCGCTCGTTGGTCCATCACAATCCGAAGCTCGGCATCTGGATTGGCTTCAATGTCGAAATCCAATTTGATGTCCATACTCGTGTTCTTTGTCATCGCCTTTCGTTGCGCCACATTCGATGCGAGCAAAGCCTCGGAGAGGGAGTCTATCGCCAAAGGCTGTTCTAACTTCAGCGTATCACGGTTACGGAATGTGAGGAAGGGTACAGAAGAGCCTCCATCCAAGGCATCGGCTTTATAAGTGACATAAGAGCCACGTTCGGGACGCAGCTTAATTTTTGCCGAGAAGTTGCCCGGACTGCCCTGCATACTTACTTGACCTGTGCCATAAGCCTTGGAGAAGTATGAGAGGTCGGGCACATCAGCTTGGTTATAGACATACAGCCCATTGACATCCGCATTAAAGTGATAATGCATGTCACGCAAGTAATCATGCGACACTTCGCCCGTCAAATGCCCTGTGCCTCCCAAGCCGTCATTAAGCTCAACATCGGTAAAGACGAAACTTCGGGGCATTACCTCCACATGCCCTTTGGAAACTTGATAATTCACCCCAAGCGCATTTACATCGGCTGCACCAACAAAATCCTGCGTTCCCGAGAGTGCTATATCCTTGAATGTGCCAGCCACTCGGAATATGCCAGAAGAACGAACGTTCAAGTTGGACACAATTCCAGCAAGGTAACGTTGTAGGAAGTTGGCGCGTAGATTTTCGTTCTCTATCAGGAGGTCAAGCGTCTTGCTACTGGGCGAGACATAGCCCTTCACTGTTGCATTTGCCACTGCGCCTTCCGTGATGTCTGCATCTATAAGAATTCGCTTTGTTCGCCCATCAAATCCGCCTTTCAATAGGGTGTGTCCCAATAAACCCTCGTTCATGTACAAGCTATCTACCGCTATATCGGCTTCCACGGTGGGTTCTCCTTCTGAGAGTGTGAGCACAGCATTTCCCGTGGCAAGGCCTTGAAAACGTAGCGTCTTGAAATTGACAAGCGAGAGGATATAGTCTATATCCATTTTATGCAGTTCGGCATAGAGCGAGTCGTTGCCTTTGGGCGACACGCCACCATAGAGGAGCAATGAGTGGTCTTTATAGGAGATGGCAAAGCGATCCACTTGGAACGAGTTGCCGACTAATGAAAAGTGCCCCCCCTCGACCGTCCAAAGCGAATCGCGCACACGCATTTGTGAGGGTTGCAAGGCGGTTACAAGGCGTCGCAAGCCATTCGCCTGCCGCTCGCTATAGGTTTGAGCCGAGAGGCTGCCAGCATAGCGGTGCACTGCCACATCGTCCCAAGCAAATTTTGTTTTGAGTTGCCCGCTATCTGTCTGCGCTGTGAGGTAGAGCTGGACATCTGTCCCCTTGAATTTGACTTGCGACTGACCTTTGAGAAAATACTTCAAGCCCTGACCGTCAAGCGTGAGGCGGGGCGAGTAGATGTGATTGCCGTTATAAGCTACTCCAGCTCCCTCAATGCGGAGTGTCGTGGGTTGCTCGCCTGTTGAAAGATTACCCTTGATGTTCAAAGCACCATCAAGCTCTAAAGGCATTTTAAGCAACTTCTGAAAAAAGTCGCCACGTAGCACTTGCAACGAGATACGCCAATTATCGCCACGGGCATAGGTGCGAGGCACAATTTTCTGCGACAACACACCAGGCAGAATGTCTTCCACTAAGCCCAAAATGGCAGTTTTGATGCGTGGCAAGGAGAGTTGTCCCTCCACTTCGCCCTCGGCAAAGTCGCTACGCAACACCAGTCGCTGCTCCTTACCTTGTGGTAAAAACGAGACTTGGAGCTGATTCAGCTGATAAGCCTCCCCTTCGCCAGACATGGCAAAGTTACGCAAATTGAATGTGCCATAAGGTTTTTGCAAAGAAGTGGATTGGGAAGCCAACTCTGTTTGGAAACTAAACACAGCATTTCCAAAACTTTTTGTCCAGCCCATCACAGCAGGCGCAATGCGCTGAGCATTCAGCGACACCTGCAAGTTTTTCAGCGTTTGTCCCAAGAGCGTGCCACCTCCCTGCGCCACAAAATTCAAATTGGGGTCAGCAGAGTTGGCTGTAAAGCGTAGGCGGTTGTCCTCGGCACGCAGTTTCACCTGCATATTGTGGTAGGTATAGCCTTGCAAAGCGGCTGAAGAGAGTGAGAGTAACGCCTCGCCCGAGAGTTTCTTCTGCAAATAGGAGAGTTCTCCAACCTTCAAGCGAAAGTTTACATCCTTAGGCAGACCCTCGTTATGCAATATCTTGCCCACATTCACGCTTTTTCCGACAACTATTCCGCTTAGGTGTTGGCGCAAGAGCAGGGCGTCTATGTCCAAATTGCCCACATCGGTCATCACATCGGCTTGTAGCATACTCCGCCCCTTGGCATCGTAATGTCCACGCCCGCTGAAACGCACCTTTCCCAAAGCTAAGAGTTCCTTTGGCAGGGACTTTATGCCAAGCTGTTGCGCCACCTGATTGACAAAGTCTGTTTCTATTCTCGCCTCCAAGGCGGGCAAACTCACCCAAGGAGCTTGGTTGGGCAAAAAGCGCACCGATGCGTCAGTTTGCAATGCCACCCTATTTCCTCGTTCCGTCAATGAGAAGTTGGTCAATGAGAGCTGACGGTTTTCATAGCGATAGGCTGTGGTGAGTCGCATCTTATGGTCTATACCTTTGAGCTGCGACACAAAAGGAGCGAAGTCGCTGACACACAACTGCGTGGCTTGCAATAAGCCTGATACGGAGAGCGTGCCAAGGATGTCCGATGCGTTATATTTCAATGTCATACGGCTCTGTGTCAGAACCGACTGCGCCATTCGCAAAACAAGATCATCCACCGTAGCGCCTTGTCGATTGGCAGCAAATTTCATTTTCAGCGTCCGCAGATGCACCCCACTCTGTTCCTTGAAACTCAAGAAGCGCAAGCGCACATTCAAGCTATCCTTTGTCAAAGCCTTCAAACTGGCATTTGCATCTACGGAAGATAGGCGCAGATGTGCCAAGTTGAATTTCCCTGGCGTTGGGGGCTGATAGTGTTTGTCGTAGCTGAGCCGACAGCGGCGCAAAATCAGTGAGTTGATACGCAGGTCGAGCTTCGATGGTTCTTTACCCTCCTCTCCCTTGAACGCATCCAGCACAAACTGATAATTGGCAGGCTTATCTTTTCGCTCTTGGTATAGACGAATGTCGGCATCCATCAAAGAGATTGTGCGCAGAGAAACCATTCCCTCGAGCAAAGGGGCTAATTGGATTTTTGCCGAAAGGGATTGGGCCTGAAGCAAGGTATCCTTCTGCTGGTCTTTGATGCAGACATTGCGCAACGACACCTTATTGAACAATCCCACCTCGACCTCTCCAATCTTGACTTCCGTTTGTAGTTGTTCACTCAAAGACGTAGCCACCCATGCCGTCAAACGCTCCTGCAAAGGATCGAAGTGCAGGAGAGCCAACAAGCAGAGGTAGCCACCAAGAATGATGCCTAAGAGTACGCGTACAATACTGCGGAGTCGCCTCATTGAGATTGTTCCAATGTTTTTTCCGAGGTCAGATGCAACCTCTTTCTATATATTCTGGTTATTCTTCCGAAGCCCGAGAGGAATCTTTGATCACACTCCAAAGGGTCTTGAGTGCTACCACAAACTGCCTGCCGAACTTTCCGAGATGTGTGAACAGATAGACGATGCGTCGCCAAAGTGCAACGATACAATTCATGCCGAAGGTCACAATCCGATCATAGGGAATTGAGATATCGGCTGTGCCAATGCGCCAAAGATGTGCCACGCCCAAGGGTACAGCAATGCCAACCACTGTATAAAGTAGGAAGAAAGGATCAAATGCCTGCGTGGTTGCAATGACGGGATGCGCCCCAAGTTGCTCCCAAGGCAATCCCAGCAAACCGATCTTCAGGGCTGACACCAATTTGAACGCCAAGAAGTGAAAGGCAAATATATATATGGTGTGATTGCCTATATAGACAAACATACGTTTCACTCCATTATTGTATTTATCGAGCCATTTTGCCACATTGAGCCAGAAGAAGAAACCCAACAAAGCTGGGAGTGGGAGGGCGAGGAAGTCTACCAGTGTTGCCGAAGGACGCATTGCCGAGTGCCAGTAAAGGGCAAAGACTATGAGCAGAACGCCTGTTGGTAACATCACCTTCCAGTTTGCTACGATTCGGTGCTCATACTCTCGGAAGAGGAATCCCATTGCCATGAAGAATAAGCCTGTGAGTTCCCGATATCCCCCTTGGGCAACGCCCGTGATGCGAAGGTCTGTGCTGAGCATCCAGACGATCAACAACACGGCAACTATAGCAAGTGTCCACCCTCTGCGCAGGTTCGTTTTGAAGTAGGTAAAGCCATTGAGCAGACGCATTGCCACCCAAAATCCGATGCTGGCAAGCAGGAAGGCACGGAAGAACCAAAATGCCCCACCGATGAATTCGTCATAACCCGACATATTGAAGACTATGCTCCAAAGCCGTTGCGAAAAATCGTGCCAACTATAGGGATGCAACACACCAGAGCCATTGCCCACTTTTTCATTCAGTACCCCCACGTAGAACCACAGGTTATGCAGGAGGAGGAAGGCGATGCTCCAGCGCAAGAAGGGGAAATAAATCCCTTGGATACGTTTCTTGAGATAGGTGCCACCATTTTCCAAACTTTCGATGCGGAAGAAATAGCCCGCACAGACGAAGAAAATCGGAACGTGCATCATATACGCAAAACCATTCAGGAAGCTCGGCGCACCCGAATGACCTATCACAACAAGGACAATGGCTATCGCCTTGAGGATGGAAAAGGAGGTATTACGAGGAACGATGCTCATAGGAATTCTTGAAGTTGAGAACTAAAAGTTTCGGCTGTTTATACAAAGGGGGCTAAGAAGTGAAAGAGCCAGCCCGCAAAGCGTCGAGAACGCTTGAAGCTGCTCCACACTTCGGGCGTGAGCTCGTAGCAACGAGTGCGCTTGTCCGTTTCAAAAATGCCCTGCAAGGCTTGGGTGGACGGAGCGTCTGGCACAAGATAATTGCTCTCATAATCGAACGACAAGCTCCGAGCATTGAGATTGGCTGACCCTACAAAGCAAAAACTACTATCCACCATCATAATTTTACTATGGTGAAAGCCTCCTGTGTAGAAGTAGATCTTTGCGCCTGCCTTCATTAGCTGGTGAACATTGTATTCTACAATGCGTGGCGTAATGGGGATATCGCTTTTGTCCGATACCATCACCTGCACATCGACCCCCCGCTTGATGGCACGTTTCAGGGCTTTGCGCAATTTGCGATTGAGGGTGAAGTAAGGATTGATGATCTGTATTTGTCGCTGGGCGGCATTGATCGAAGTCAAAAAGGTTTCGCGCACAATCTTGGGCGTTACACCCGGAATGCGGTTCACAAAGCCAATAGACTTATGCCCCGCTGTGGCTGTAGTGTCTTTCTTCAAGCCCACAAAGCTTTTACGGGCGTCTCTAAAACCTGGATAAAGCGTATCGCCTTGCAGGCTTTGCCCCGTCACCTCGTTCCAAAAACCGACGAAGCTACGTTGCAAATCGCCGACAACACTGCCTTCCATACGCATGTGAATGTCTCGCCAATCGCCAAACTCAGGCTTTCCTTTAATATAATAGTCAGCCACGTTCATACCACCCGTATAGCCGATCAGCCCGTCTATCACTACGATTTTACGGTGGTCGCGCTTAAAGACGTGATTGATATAGGGAAAACGAATTTTGTCGTACTCGTAAATCTCTATGCCCTGTTGGCGCAAAGCTATGAGATGCTTTTTGCGCAAGGGCTGATTGTTCGACGAATTGCCAAAGCCATCGAAAAGGGCACGCACCTTGACACCTGCCTTGACACGCTCTGCCAAAAGTTCGAAAAGGAGGGCTGAAATGGAGTCGTTGCGGAAGTTGAAATACTCCAGATGAATAGTAGATTTCGCTTGCCGCACGGCAGCAAAGAGGTCGTCAAACTTTTCTTGTCCGTTCTGAAAGAAAACCAAGCGGTTGTCGGTCGTAAATTTCACGCCATACTCTTGCTCCAAAAAACGCACCACTGCCGAATCGCTACGCTCTGCTTGCAAGGAAGACAGAGTGCAGAAACAACTGAGGAATAGAGCGAGAGTAATTTTTGAAATATACGACAAAACTGCTAATTTTATGCGCCACCAGAGCAGAGCGCAATTCATCTTGCAAAGATACAACAAACATCTGACCTAAATCCTATTGCACGCCACGAAATCTACCCAGCACCGCACACTTCGAAACTGCATATAACGCCTCTCCTTCAAGTCTTAATAACGGCATCCGACTTTAAGATTTCGAAACACTCGCCCTTGCATTTCGCCAGCGAATATATTATCTTTGCATTAGAGATAAGCGGGGAAACGGTTTTGAGCCGTTTCCCCGCTTTCTTTCCCCGCAAATAGCCTTTTCAAGTGGCGCAACTTGAAAAAACGCCATGCGCTTGGAGAAAATTCGAGAAGGCTCGGTGTTTTTACAGTCAGCGTAGGAAGAATTTACACCCAGCCTTCGACTGTTAATCTTTCCATACGAACACTAATTTTGGAAGGAGATTCAAAGCCATTCGCAAGCCTCCTCTAAGCAATTAACAACAAGAAATTTTGATAACTTATATTCAGAAATAGAACGAGAAGCCATAACTATTTATTAACTTTGCATTCAAAGAGAAAATTGTGCCCTTGTATTTCAATGAAATGGCGCAATCTCAAAGCACTTCTTCACATAAGAGAGCTGTTAAGAGGGGCGCTTCTCACGCTTATAAAGTGACTCAAAGCGATACCATAACAGGATATTATACAGACAGCTTTCTATCACCACTCTTGAGCTACTCAGTTCTCTAAGGATTGCACTACATAAAACCTACTTATTATGAGAGTTTTACAATTTGGGAAATTCTTCCCATTTCGTGGCGGAGTTGAAAAAGTAATGCAGAACCTCTGCATTGGTTTTTCAACGCAAGGTATTCATTGTGACATTCTCACAGCGAGTAGCAATGGGGAGACAAGTCCTCTGCACTTCAACGCTCATTGCACCATCTACCGCACCAAATCCCTTCGGAAGGTGATGGCAACAATGATATCCCCAGAGATGATTTCCAAATTAAAGAAGATACAAAACAACTACGATATTATTCACATCCACCATCCCGACCCCATGGCAGCTCTGGCATTACGCCTCTCAGGCTACAAGGGTAAGGTGGTGCTACACTGGCACAGCGACATCGTTCGCCAAAAGATGGCACTCAAATTTTATTTGCCCTTACAAAAATGGCTATTGAAGCGTGCCGATGTGATCCTCTGCACCTCGCCCACTTATGCGGAGACGGAACACCTTGCAAACGTGCAGGACAAAATAGAAATCCTCCCGATTGGCATTGAGGATATGACACCTTCTCAACGCCAAATGCGAAGTATTCAGAGTGACTATCCAGGAAAAAAGATCATTTTCGCCATAGGACGCTTGGTTGGATATAAAGGTTTTGAATATTTGATTGAAGCCGCACAATATCTTAGCGATGATTATGTTATTCTTATCGGAGGTCAAGGTCCTTTGAAAGAACAACTGACTCAGCTCATCAAAAAATTGGGCGTTGAAGACAAGGTCAAGCTCTTGGGAATCGTGCCCAATAATGCGCTTTCTTCCTATTATGGAGCAGCCAAACTTTTCTGTTTGAGCTCTGTTGAGCGCACAGAGGCTTTTGCTATTGTACAGGTAGAGGCAATGGCTTGCGGTACACCTGTTGTAGCAACAACTATCGACGGCTCTGGCGTAGCGTGGGTAAACAAGACAGGAGTTTCAGGCTTGAATGTGCCAACCCGCAACGCCCATGCCTTGGCTGAAGCCATCCAAACCATTTGCGACGACGACAAGGTGCACGCCGAATATAGCGAGCGCGCTCGTCAACGCTTCGAGGAGGCATTCCAACTCGACACCATGATTCAGAATTGCAAAGAAATTTATCACAAATTATTAGCAACCTCATGACAAAGCCTACGAGCTACACGACCCTACGGGGCATGAACGCTTTTGAATGTTTCGTCAAACGTAGCGTTGATATTATTCTCGCATTCGGTTCTCTGCTCTTATTTTCTCTGCCTATACTCATTATATATATAGCAGTAAAGTGGGAAGACGGAGGCCCCGCTATTTT
>JBHAFO010000195.1:0-4772 GCA_041856145.1 Alloprevotella sp. | reverse complement strand
GTCTTGCGCACGTACAACAGCAACCCTTATTTCTCTGGCTCGGCTATTGCTGGACGCTACGACTGGCAAAACTTTGCTTTCGACGCCCGTCTGGGAACGGTTGCCTTGGGAAATTGGACCTATGGTTTGGGGCTTAAATACAAGGTGGGCGATTTCTCTCGTCTGCGTGACCCTCGCTCGCGCATCAACTTGCTCGATTATCAAATCACGCCCTCTGCAACTTTCGCCCTCAACCGTCACCACACCCTCGGCTTGGCGGCTTATTATCATCGCCGTAAGGAAAAACTGCCTAACATCAGCACTGTGCAGAGCGATGCGAACTTCTATTATTACGAGTTCAGCGGTATGGAAAATGCCATTGGGAGCGCAGGTGGTTACAGCGGTTTCCAGCGTGAATGGGTCAATCACGAGTTTGGTTTTGAACTCTCGAACGATTACCGCAAAGGGAGCTACCGCCGTCAGACAACCCTCTCCATGGCACACGGTACGGAGAATGTGTACGAAGCCTATAAGGCAGAGCCTGGTCGCTACTACACTTACACTTACGGGCTGAATAACAAGCACGTTTGGGAAGCGCCTCGTCGTTTGCAAACCCTTGAGGCAAATGTGCGCTATGAGCAGGGCTATGCCGATGAGTTCCGCCAGCAACAAGTCTTGACCACCGACAGTGTTACCAAGGTGACGAGCCGTCGTTACGAGACCTTGATCACTTTCAAGAAACGTTACCAAGTGCATCTCTTCGATGCCTCTGTGCATTATCGTTATCATTGGATGAGCAAGTTTGGCGTGGCATCTTATCTCGGCGGACAAGCCTCCTACAATTCTGTGCGGAACAAGCATTTGCTCTATGAATCGTCCTTGCAGTACGGTCGTTTGAACTTGCAACTCGAAGGGGGCAAGGCGTTGCTCCGTCATCGCCTTTGGCTGGAAGGCTATGCAGGTTATAATGCCGCTTTGGGCGTGAAACAATCGCTTGCCGATGCTACGACAGACTACGCCAAGGCAGTGCTCTTGCCCGATATGCAATACCACCGCTCCTCCTATGGCTTTGCGCATCTCCAAGCCACCTATCAGTTCCCTCTGACCATTAAGGGCGAGCGACTGCAATGGTTTGCCCGTGCGCAAGCCGACTATCTCCGCACGAACAAGCACACCAACGGCTACGCCATCGGCTTGTCTATCGGAATTATCAATTAGAGGCGAGGATTCATTATTAACCCCTATAATTATTATATATGCACAAAACTACACTAAAGACTCTCACTTTCGCTACGATGATGCTGGGCGCACTCACTGCCACCGCAGGCGATGGCACGCAGACCAATCCTTTCACACTTGCTGAGGCAACAGCCAAAGCCACGGAAGTCAGTGCAAGCCAACCCACAGGCGCAAGTTTTTTCGTTTCAGCCAACTTTGCAGGCTTCACCTCGGCAACAACGCCAGCCACCACGCCTTTGGCTTCGGATTCAGTCTTCGTCCTGACAGACGGCACGAGCAACTTGGCGTGCACCTCAAAGGTGATGACACTCGGACTGACGGAAGTCACAAACACGAACAACGTACTTGTGCAAGGCTATTACCGCTACTACGATGGCGCACCTAAGTTCATGGCAACTGCGGTGTATAATGCCGTGACTTTAACTGCCGATGCACGAGGCTATGCTGGCTATCACATCAACAGCCCTATCCGCATTCCCAATGGCAATGATGCCGTGATCGTTTGCCCTAATGCAGGCTATAACACCACAAATGGTGCTACTGTGAGTTACGCCAAGCAATGGAAAGCCGATACAGTGGTGGCTCTGAAAAACGTAGCCTTTATACTTTCTGGCACAGCCAATAAGGCTTATGAAATTGTGCTCACTGAAGAAAATTCCAGCATGGGCGGTTTGAGTTCCAATCTATCGGGGGCTACGATGATAGGTACCGAGACCATTACGCCCAAGAACCGCTACGGCTATAAATTTGTAAGCAACGAAACACGCGTAGGCTTTGAGCGTGACACAACAGGCACTGGTATGACGCTCACTTTCGACCGCATCTCGGAAGTTTATCTCAAGGTCAATGCCACCTTTGTGACCAACTATTTCAAAGATGGCAATATCGGTTTTATCGCTTTGAACGCTTCTGCGATTAAGAAACCTGAGGTCACAGGCATCGAGCGCCTTGTCCAACAGCCCGAAACGATTGGTCGCATTTACGATCTTAGCGGTCGCTATGTTGGCGCAACGAGCGAACGTAGCCGTTTGTCACGAGGCTTGTACATTATCGACGGTCGCAAGACATTCGTGCAATAACTAAATGCAATCATTTGCCCATCCCCTGCACTTGCCAACCGCTTGTGCAGGGGATTTTTTGTGCCAAAAGGGGAGGGAAGGCTTGCTTATTTCAAGACTTTGCCGTACTTTTGAAAAATATTTATCCCCACTTCATTAAAAACACACCCTTATGCGCATTCTTCTCTTAGGCGATTATAGCAACGTGCACTGCACGCTGGCAGAAGGGCTACGTGCACTTGGACACGCAGTGACCGTGGCAAGTGATGGCGATGGGTGGAAGAATTTTCCTCGGGATATAGACCTCAAACGCACTTCATTGCCTGCCACGTTTTGGCGCATAGGGCGGGCTTTCCCCTCTTTCCGCAATTACGATATAGTCCAGCTCATCAACCCCATTTTCCTACCTCTCAAAGCTGAACGCCATTGGCTTTTTTACCACTATTTACGGCAGTTCAACAAAAAAGTGTTCCTTGGGGCTTTCGGCATGGACCATTATTGGGTGAAAGCGGGCTTGGATTGTAAAACCTTTCGTTATTCGGACTTTAACCTCGGTGGTGAACTGCGCCACAGCGAAGAGAACGAAATTTTTATTCGAGACTGGTTCTTGGGCGAGAAAGGGCGACTGAATCGTTACATTGCCAAGGATTGCGATGGCATCATTGCTGGACTTTATGAATACTACGCCAGCTATGCCCCCGAATGGGCTGAGAAATTGTGCTATATTCCTTTCCCGATTCGTGCCGACTTGGCAGAAAAAGATGGCGGGGGGCTACAATTGCAAACAACGCCCGAGCGTGTGCGCTTTTTCATCGGTATCCAACGCCAACGCAGTGCCTACAAGGGAACAGACATTATGCTCCGTGCCTTGAAGCGGGTGCAAGCTCGCTATCCCGACCACTGCGAAATTGTGCAGGTGGAGAATGTTCCTTTTGCCGAGTATAAGCAGTTGATGCTCTCCTCCCACGTCCTGCTCGATCAAATCTACTCCTATACGCCAGCGATGAACGCCCTCGAAGCCATGGCGCGCGGACTTGTCGTTGTCAGTGGTGCAGAGCTGGAGCACTATGCCTTGCAAAATGAACACGAGTTGCGCCCCATCATCAATGTACAGCCCAACGAGGAGGATATTTACGCCAAGTTGTGCCACCTCGTGGAGCACCGTCACGACCTCCCTCGCCTTTCTGCCGAAAGTAAGGCTTACATCGCTCGCCACCACGACCACCGAAAAGTGGCAGAAGCCTATCTCCGCTTTTGGGAGAGGCAATGAAAGGGGCATTCCAACCCCTGTGTGTAACGGCAAAATGCACAGTCTCCGATGTTAAACATAGGGGCATGCGAAAAAAGAAAGCGCAAAACATTTGCCCTATTCCCAGGAAATGGGTATCTTTGCACAGCAATTTTCAAAGCCATTACTACTTATTGCCCCCTTACCAAGGGTCAAATTTCAGTGTAGCAACAAAGAAAAAATAAAATATATCTCACAATGAAGAAAGAAATTCACCCAGAAAACTATCGTCCAGTAGTGTTCAAGGACATGAGTAACGGCGATATGTTCCTCTCTCAGTCTACTTGCAAGAGCAATGAGACCATCGAGTTCGAAGGCGAAACTTATCCTTTGATCAAGATTGAAATCTCAAATACTTCTCACCCCTTCTATACGGGTAAGAGCAAGCTCGTGGACACCGCTGGTCGTGTGGACAAGTTCATGAGCCGTTACAGCCAAGCTCGCAAGAACTAATCATTGTTTGCGCAGGGCGGTCGCATCGTTCGACTGACTGGCTTAAAGAAAAGCGTGCAACTCTTTGCAAAGAGTTGCACGCTATTTTTAGGTCTACAAAGAGAGGATTTGCCCAAATTTCCATTAAGATTAGTTTGCACATCATTTGCATTTCGCTCTGCGATGTATTATCTTTGCAGTAGCACAACAAGGAGGAGCGCCAAATCATGGCGTTCCTCCTTGTTTTAGCCCCTCAAATTGGGCTTTCAGCAGGCGCATCTCCGAAAAACAGGAAGCACTCCCGGAAAAATTTCAAGCCTTGCAGAAAATTCAAAAGGCGTCTCCTCGTTTTTCTCCGATAGCCAAAAGTTAAACTTTCTGTAAAATGAAGATGAATGGAGAAGGCTGTTTCGAGAACCATCTCCATGAAGTTATATCATAAGTGAGGTGCTTGACTCAAAGAAGACAACCTTTCTTTGAGTCAAGCACTTCACTTGTGTTTGTAAGAGAAGTCCCAAAGCCCTATCTCCTTACGATAAAGTGGCGTGCGTAGGTGGCTGGACTTTGCGCCCTTACTCTGATTATTTGAAGTGGACTTATCCGCAATGGAAGTACTGCTCCACGAGGGCTTTGATCTTCTCGCCATCGTTATTGAGTTCTTGGCGGAGGGTGCGATCGTTGTAGTGGCGCAGGCGGGCGATGATGCCATCGATCATTGCCTTGCTGAACACGCCCTCGGCTTCAAACACTTGGCGTTGCTTCTCCAAGCAATCGGC
>JBHAFO010000194.1:0-2515 GCA_041856145.1 Alloprevotella sp. | reverse complement strand
CCTTATGTCCAATCGTTATTAAAAAACTGACGCCAATCGCCCGTTTCGCTGCTAAAGTCGTCGGCAGGTGCATGCCCCTTTGCCTTTTTGCCTACCTTTGGCGAACGACCTTTGCGCCCCGCCTTATCGGGCGTTGAACCACTGCCTTTGCGGGCAGAACGTTCCGACTTCCGAGAGCGACCATCCTGCGACGATTGGTTGCGATAGGTGCGACGCTCGCCCGAGTCGCATGCTCTTTCGGCATTGTCCACCACCACTTGGCGTTCGCCTACCTTGGCACGTGACAACTTGCGCATGACATCTTGCGCATCGCCCTCTGGCACTTCAAAGAAGGAACAGGTGGGCGTGAGGTCGATGCGACCAATCTCCACCTTGCGCTTCACGTAGCGGTTGATAAGGTTGATAATTTCTCGGGCAAAGAAGTTGTCGCGCTTACCGAAGTTGAGGAAGAGGCGGGTGTAACCAGGTTCTGCCTCACGAGGGCCACGCTCGCCACGCCCACGGCGCGGACGATCGGCAACACGGTCGGCAGCTGCCGATTCCTTTGCCGATGGCTGTTTAATTTCAGGAGCATTGGCATAATACTCCAAGAAGCGACCAAAGGCTGAAGCCACAAGGCGTTTTACGAGGTCTTCTTTCGTGAGCCAATCGAGCTTACGGTAAATCTCGGGGAGGAAGGGCGCAATCTGTTGCTCATCTACTGCCGTGTGCTCAATCTCCTCAATACGCTTATAGAGTTGCTTTGTACAAATCTCTTGCGGGTCGGGCAAGGTTGCCATCTCAAACTTGCGACCAATCACCTTCTCAATTTGGCGCACCTTGCCTTTCTCACGCAGATGGATAATCGCCACGCTTGTGCCACGCTTACCTGCACGACCTGTGCGACCGCTACGGTGGGTGTAGTTCTCCACATCGTCGGGCAATCCATAGTTGATCACGTGCGTGAGGTCGTTCACGTCGATGCCACGAGCAGCCACATCAGTGGCAATGAGCAGACGTGTGTTGTGCGTGCGGAACTTCTGCATCGTGAGGTCGCGCTGTTGCTGCGAAAGGTCGCCGTGCAAAGCATCGGCACGATAGCCGTCACGAATCAGCTGGTCAGCAATCTCTTGGGTCTCCACCTTGGTGCGACAGAACACGATGCCATAGATGCGGGGATAATAGTCTACGATGCGTTTCAGGGCAGCATACTTGTCTTTAGCATGCACGAGGTATGCCACGTGATTGACATTCTCCGTGCCCTCATTGCGAGAACCCACCACAATTTCCTTGTAGTCCTTGAGGCGCGCCTTAGCGATGCGCTCCACATCTTGGTTCATCGTGGCAGAGAAAAGGAGGGTATTTCGCTCCTCGGGCATACCAGCGAGAATGGTGTCGATCGCTTCCGTAAATCCCATATTGAGCATTTCGTCAGCCTCGTCCAGCACCAAATTTTCAACGTTGTCCAAGCGTGCCACACCGCGGTTCATCAAATCGATCAAGCGACCAGGCGTTGCCACAATCACCTGCGCTCCTTTCTTCAGCGCACGGATTTGACTTTCAATGCTTGAGCCTCCATAAACAGCTACGACGTGGAGGTCGTCGATATATTTAGAGAAATCTTTTAAGTCGTCAGCTATCTGTAAACAAAGCTCTCGCGTGGGCGAGAGAATCACTGCCTGCGTGGTGCGCACCCGTGGGTTCACCTTCTGCAACACGGGCAGACCAAAAGCAGCCGTTTTACCTGTTCCTGTTTGTGCCAAGGCTATCACATCGTTGCCTTGTCCGAGGAGATAGGGAATAACGGCTTCTTGTACGGGCATGGGATGTTCAAATCCCATTTCTTCAATGGCGAGGCGAATAGGTTCGCACACACCAATTTCTTCAAATGTCTTCATATCAACGGCAAAGGTACGCCTTTATTTTCGGGGAAACGAGCTTTTTGAACTTTATTTACTGAAGATGAGGAAGAAATAAGCGCAAGCACTCTCCTCCCCCAACCGACAAGAAGCCCCAAAGCCGTACTCCTTCCCCACTCCTCGCCCTTGATTTACAGGTGGAAGAGGCGACGTAGATTAAAGATAAGAAAAATCCCACTCCATAAGAGCGGGACGTGGAACAGCATCAGCCGAGCTGTACATCCTCGAGTTGTATCGCAAAAGCACCCATCTCCTTTCAAACTGCCAAGACTTATGCGTAGCAACGAATGCGTTCAGTGTCGAAGCAAAAGCAAACGGGCTTTGAATGGCAAAGCCTCCTGCCCAGTCATCAGTGAGATACGCTCTCCATTTCCAGACAACCCGAGCGAGCTGAGTTATCACCTAACAAAACAAACACCGTCAGAATTAGAGTATCTCCTTGCACTGACAGTCTCTCCTCCCTACGCCCACATTTCCCTCTCTCAGCACAAACATTTTCGACTATAGGCGCAGAAAAACTTAACTGGAGGCGCAAGAAAACTTTAGTTTCCACTGATAACTATATAATTTGCACTGATAATTATATAATTCACACTGAAATCTATATAATTATCAGT
>JBHAFO010000193.1:0-3251 GCA_041856145.1 Alloprevotella sp. | reverse complement strand
GCAAAGCGCATTTACCCGACTGCACGACCATTTCTTCTATATCCGCCACAACCAATTCTGGGCTGAAGAGGCATTGGGAAAACTCTCTGCCATCACTGCCCCAACGAAAGGCAAGGCGCAGGAAATTGGTATGTTGCCCTGTGCTGAAGACTTGGGTATGGTGCCCGCTTCGGTCAAAGGCGTGTTAGAGCAATTGCACATCCTTTCGCTTGAAATTCAGCGAATGCCTAAGAATTATGGTGTGCGCTTCGACAACACAGCACAGAACCCTTACTATTCTGTTGCCACCATAGCCACACACGACATGCCTCCCTTCCGTCTTTGGTGGGCACGGCAGACGGAAGAGCGTCAAGCCTTTTGGCAAGAAGTGTTGCACCGTAACGTCAATGCGCCCATTCCCGAAGAAGCCACAACAGATATCTGTGCAGCCGTTGTGGCACAACATCTGACTTCGCCCTCTATGCTTTGCCTTTTGGCTTGGCAAGACTGGCTGAGCATTTCCTCCGAGTTGCGCGCCTCCGACCCTGCAACAGAACAAATCAACGAGCCTGCCAATCCCCATCACTATTGGGGCTATCGCATGCACCTCACCTTGGAAGCATTGCAAGCTGCCACAGACTTCAACGCCCATCTGCGCCATTTCATAGCACGAAGCGGGCGATAATTTTTTGTCTTTGGCTTGGCGAGCGTATGTATTCGACGAGTCAAAGACCTAAGCTCTCGAGCATACTCTCACATTATCAATTATACCACAATGAACAGTTTGGAATTAAAGTACGGTTGTAATCCCAATCAAAAGCCTGCACGCATCTTTGTGCAAGAAGGCGAGTTGCCAATCACAGTGCTCAGTGGCAAGCCTGGCTACATCAATTTCTTGGACGCCTTGAACGGTTGGCAGTTGGTCAAGGAACTGAAAGAAGCCACAGGCATCCCTGCAGCCACTTCCTTCAAGCACGTATCGCCAGCAGGTGCAGCCCTCGGGCTTCCACTTTCCGACACTCTGCGCAAAATCTATTTTGTGGACGACATCGCAGAGGAACTCTCGCCCATAGCCTTAGCTTATGCCCGTGCTCGTGGGGCAGACCGCATGAGTTCATATGGCGACTTCATTGCCCTTTCCGACACTTGCGACAAGGCAACAGCTTTAATTATCAAGCGAGAAGTGAGCGATGGTGTAATTGCCCCTGCCTTCACTGACGAGGCGTTGGCAATTCTGCGAGAGAAGCGCAACGGCACTTACTGCGTGTTGCAGATCGACCCGAACTATCGCCCTGCCGCAGTGGAGCGCAAAGACGTGTTCGGAGTTACGTTCGAGCAAGGACGTAACGAGGTAAACCTCAACGACGAAACTCTCTTTGCCAACCGCCCAACTGTCAATAAGCACTTTAGCGACGAGGCTTTGCGCGATTTGAAAGTGGCATTGATTACGCTCAAATATACCCAGAGCAATTCCGTTTGCTACGTTAAGGACGGACAAGCCATCGGCATTGGTGCTGGACAGCAAAGCCGTATTCACTGCACACGCTTGGCAGGCACGAAAGCCGACATTTGGTGGTTGCGCCAGCACCCCAAGGTGATGAACCTTCCTTTTGTGGATAAAATTCGCCGTGCCGACCGAGATAACACCATTGATATCTACATTTCGGACGACTACGATGACGTGCTACAAGACGGCGTATGGCAACAATTCTTTAGCCAACGCCCTGAGCCTCTCACCCGTGAAGAGAAGCGTGAATGGTTGGCGCAGAATGCTGGCGTAGCGCTCGGTAGCGATGCCTTCTTCCCCTTTGGCGACAACATTGAGCGCGCTCACAAAAGCGGTGTGCAATATGTGGCACAAGCAGGTGGAAGCGTGCGTGACGACCATGTCATTGCCACTTGTGACAAATACGATATAGCGATGGCATTCACAGGTATACGCCTCTTTCATCACTAAACCATTCATTCCAAACATTATGCGAAAAGCAGGAGACGAAGAAATAGAAAGAGCCATCACGCAAGGCATCGTTTTGCGTGGCACTAAGCGAACGAGTAATCCCGACAGTGGCAAGGTGAAAACAAAAGCCAAGAAAAAAGGTTACATCACAGGTGCACACGGCTCTGGAGCGGCTAAGAAAAAAGCCAGTATCCGCATCAAGCGTGCCAATCGGCATAAGTAGTAATAACTCCCATGCCTTATCGCCCCATCAACTTCCGCCCGACTTCCCCCGAAGTCCTCAGGAAGTTGATGGGGCGATTGTTGTAAGCAAAAGTTTGTGGCGCATCGAGACTATCTTGCTTATAGCCCGTGCATCGTATAGTTGGGAATCCTCGCAATTCCTTGCGCAAATAGACGCACTTTCTTGCCCTCTCAATTCCTCTCCCAATGCTCAAGCTATCCCTCCTTGCGGAAGAAAACTTTTTTCCTGTGCTGAGAAACTTATCTGGCAGGCTGATATTTTCGGCTGGAGGCATAGAAAAACTTTAGTTTGCACTGAAAATTATATAGATTTCAGTGTAAACTATATAATTTTCAGTGCAAATTATATAATTATCAGTGAAAACTAAAGTTTTCTTGCGCCTCCAGAAAAGTTTTTCTACGCCTCCAGTCAAAAATGTTGGCGCAAGGAGGCAAGTTTAGTGGCGCAAGGAGTTGAAAATGCAGAGCGATTTTGGAGAGATAGCAGGGCTTTATGTGGGGCGAAATACGTAATTTTGAACTATGAAAACGACTTTCCTCCTTGTGGGTAAGACCACGGATAAGCACATCGAGGCTTTGATTAAAGAATATGCCGACCGTCTGCGCCATTATCTCTCGTTTGAAATTGTGGTGATTCCTGAGTTGAAAAATACGAAGGCATTGACGGCTGAACAGCAGAAGGAACGCGAGGCTGAGCTGTTGCTTAAACAACTCTCGGATGCCGACCATGTGGTGTTGCTCGATGAGGGAGGACGGGAATTTCGCTCCGTGGAGTTTGCCAATTATATGGAGCGTCTGCAGCATTGTGGCGCACGCCGTTTGGTCTTCATCGTAGGTGGTCCTTACGGCTTCGCCCCGAGTGTTTACAAGCGTGCCAAGGAGAAACTCTCGCTCTCGCAGATGACTTTTTCGCACCAGATGATACGGGTGCTTTTTGTGGAACAACTCTATCGAGCAATGACCATTCTACGAGGCGAACCCTACCATCACGAATAGAAAAGTAGCCCCCATGCGCCGTCTTCTACTCCTTATTATATTATGTATGCCCCTCTCGCTCGCAATGGCACAGGAG
>JBHAFO010000192.1:0-10323 GCA_041856145.1 Alloprevotella sp. | reverse complement strand
TCAGCGCTCAGTCGCACGGTCTTTGTCACAGTGTTCTTAGTATCAGTGTAGCGCACGAGGAAATCGACATTTTCCTCTATCATTGTTTCCAACAATGCACGCTCATTGGACGAATAAAATTGGCGTCCAAAGGCTTCAATCAGCCCCTCACGATTGATATTGAGCTGTTTCATATCAACCACATCGTTATCAAGCGTAATGGTCATTGCCACCACGCTATCTTCGTCGGCTATTGCCGTAACACTGCCCATAGGACCTAACGAAATGGGCAATACGGCTTCCATATCTGCCACCTGAGTGGAAATGTCGGACATCTTTTTGCAAGAAAAAGAAAACAGGGGGAGCAAAAGGAGGAGCAACAAGCTCACAAGCATATAGCCTCGCAAGCCTTTCAAGAAAGAAGTGCCCGAATTTAGGAATTGGATCTTCTCCATACTTATATATTATGTGGAATTAACAGCGAACTATCTCCATAGCTCAAGAAGCGGAAATCGTGGTCGAGGGCATAGGCATAAATCTTGCGCCAATCCTCGCCCACAAAGGCAGAAACGAGCAAGAGAAGAGTGCTCTGTGGCTGGTGAAAATTGGTCACAATCGCCTCCACGATGTGATACTGATAACCCGGTGCAATGATGATTTGCGTGGCAGCGTGCAACACGGGCAGATTGTGGCGGTCGAGCCATGCCAAGAGAGCCGTCAGAGCGTCGATGGTCGAGAGCGTTGGAGAGGTTTCATAGGGCGTCCATTGTGCCACATGGAGGGCATCGGGTTCAGTTTCGGGGTGGGTGGCAAGTTGCACACCGAGGTAATATAAACTCTCCAAAGTGCGCACTGATGTTGTGCCCACAGCGATGCACTTTCCGCCATGGCGCAACAGGGCTTCGATGCTCTCTCGGCGCACGGCAATCCATTCGGCGTGCATCGTATGCCCTTCGATGCGCTCACTCTTCACGGGCTTGAACGTGCCAGCACCCACGTGTAGCGTGATTTCGTTGCGTTCAATACGTTTTGCATCAAGCTCTGCCAACACCTCGTCCGTGAAATGCAATCCAGCCGTAGGTGCAGCCACACTGCCTTTGATCTTAGAATAAACCGTTTGATAGCCTTTCAAATCCTGCTCCTCCGTGTCGCGGTTGAGATAGGGCGGAATGGGGAGTTCGCCAATGGCTTCGATAATTTCCGAAAAGGTCAGTTCTTCATCGTCCCACGAGAAAAGCACCTCGTGTCCCGTGCTACAAACACCCAAACGCTCTGCTGTGAGCCTCACCTCACGGTTGCCCACTGTGATGATGCGTTCCAGCACGCCCTCTTTCCATTTTTTGAGATTACCCACCAAGCAAATCCACGACACCTTGCCTCGGGTGCTGAAATTTTGTTGATAATCGTGTGGCGTATGAGGTTCAAGACAAAACACTTCGATGAGTGCACCCGTCGCTTTGTGAAAGTGCAAACGGGCTTGGATCACCTTCGTGTTGTTAAACACCATCAATGCGCCCTCGGGCAAATACGCAGGCAGGTTCACAAACCGCTCTTCCGAAATTTTGCCTTGTCGATAAAGCAAGAGTTTGGACGAGGAACGGTCAGCCTTTGGATATTTGGCAATCCGTTCATCGGGGAGGTCATAACTAAAATTGGCTATTGAAAGCTCTTTGGGGTGTATCATCATACCCACAAAGTTACGATTTTCAAAACAAAATCTCCAATACCAATACAGACCGTACACACAAATCTTTCGTTCCGCCTACATTCCAAAACAAAACGCGCCAACGAATTGTGAACAACTCCTCCTTATTTCTTCTTGCGCCTGAAGAAATTTTTCCAAGGCTTGGAATTTTTTCTTCTTGCGCCTCCCGGATTTTCTCCAGGCGCAGGAAGAATTTTATTATTCCCCTTTCAATAAACCTGACTTAACACGGCATATCATCTTCTCGCTGAACGGAATTAAATTGCTGTGGAAAAACCTGCGTATAAGTAGGGGGAAAAGTTGAGCAAAAGTGGATAATTCAGAGGGGTGGTTTCAGAAGGAATTTTCCCACCAATTTCCACTGTATTTCCTCAGCATTTCCAACTATTTTTGGGCTGTATTTGAACATTTTTTTTAGGCTCAAAAAGTTTTCCGCACCCCTGCTAATAACTTACAACTTGACTTTCTCTTATATGCGATACACAGATGGTTTAAGAATAGTTCTGATACGTGGAAAAAACTGGGGGTATCTCTGTTGAAAATGTGGATAACAACTTTTGCAAGTTTTCAGCCAATTATTTTTCCACACTTTCCCCACGCATTGTTATTGTAGTTTATTCCCATTCTTAGAATTATAAGAGAATAAATATAGAACTATATAATAAGAAATAATGGAGTGGGGAAAAGTCTCCGTTCCTCATCTCGGGGAAAGTCTCAGAGCTGATGAAATGAAAGGGAGGTCGTACCTTGAGTGTTGCTCACACTTTCCAAATTCGTCTTCTCAATGGACAGACTCTTCCTATAACCTTATAGTTTAATCCTATTATCAATTTAATAGATTGCGTGAGATATAAGTTGTATATTTGCAATATAACATCTATCATCAAATAGATTAGGAATATGAAGACAAGCAAATTCTTAGCCTTGGTGCTTTTGATGGGTCTGTTTTGCTTTGCGGGGCAGACGATGATGGCACAAGGGACAAAGCGTAACACCCATAATAAAACTACAAGTATGTCACAAATTCAAATGCCTGTGCTTCCTTACGCTACGAATGCGTTGGAGCCAGTAATCAGTCAGCAAACTATAGAGTTCCACTACGGCAAGCACCTCCAAGCCTATGTGAATATGACCAATCAGCTCACTGCTGGTACGGAGTTGGAGGGTAAGACGATTGAGGAAATCGTGAAGGCAGCTCCAGAAGGTCCGTTGTTCAACAACGCTGGACAGACGCTCAATCACCAAATCTATTTCCTCCAATTCCAAGCACCTTCAAAGGGCAACGTGCCTACTGGTCGTATTGCCGAGGCCATCAATGCTCAATTTGGTAGCTTTGAAGCCTTCAAGCAGGAGTTCTCACAAGCAGCAGCTACGCTCTTCGGCGCTGGCTGGGCATGGCTCTCACAAGACAAGGACGGTAAGTTGGTAATCACGAAGGAGCAAAACGCTGGTAACCCCATTCGCTCGGGATTGAACCCTATCTTCGGTATCGACGTTTGGGAACATGCTTATTACTTGGACTATCAAAACCGTCGTGTTGATCACCTCGCTGCCATCTGGGACATCGTGAACTGGAAGGCTGTGGAAGGTTTGATGAAGTAATGAAATAGCAATCAAATCTACTGCCCCTTCCGTCTCTCTCTCGTTCTCTCTTGAGGGAGGCTGAAGGGGCAGTTTTTTGGTTGAGCTATTATTTTTTTATATTCCTCCCTATTGCCCTTTTCATCGGCGATAGGGAGGAATTGTATTTAGTAGTTATGCAACTTAAAAAGCAAGCGTGCTTTTGTGGGATTATAACTTTGCATCATCAAAATCCAATCAGCCTCGAGGAAAGGATGATGATAGACGAAATTATAATTATCAACCCATTAAAAACTACATTATTATGTTGAAGTACAACCTCGTATCTCGCAAAGATCCTCAAACCAAGGAAACTATCTTCTATGCGCAAATGGCGCCTGTGACTCCTCTGCCTTTGTTGGCAATGTGTGAAGCGATTTCTCGCCAATGTACCGTGACGGTGCACGATGTGAAGGCGGTGATCTCGGCTTTAGAAGAACACATCACAACGGCTTTGCTCAACGGTCAGAGCGTGCGGTTGGGCGATTTGGGTTCTTTCCGTGCCACAATCAAGAGTGCGTCTGTGAAGGATGCCAAGCAGTTTAAGCCTTCGCTCATCAAGGGTGTGAATGTCTGCTTTAGCAAAGGCTCTGCCATGCGCTATAAGTTTAGCATCAAGAACCCCGACCTCACCATCGTGATGAACTCGAAGGAGAAAGAGGAGGAGGAATAAATTAACAGTCGGCTCCCCTCCCATTCCCCTCAAGGGGAAGCCTCGGAGCTGATGATTGATATATTATTTTCAAATTAACTTTCACCCTCCGCCCGTCTCCCCACCTGAGGGGAAGCCTTGGAACTGATGATGACAAATCTTTGTTTCCAACAGACCTTTCCTGCGCCACGGCATAGCTCAAGCACTGCGTCGCTTGCCTCTGCTCGCTTGGCTAAAATAGAAAGGTGCTCTAAAGGAAGAAGTAAACAATTAAACCTTTAGTAGCCAAGCCTTTCCCTATAGGGGAATGAGCGGAGGGCTTTCATTTCTTTCAAATTATGATTACACTCGATGCCATGAACAAAACAGAGAAAAGGAGTCGCCTTTGGGGCTTTATCATTCAAGCCCTTATTGCTGCACTGACAGCTTTGAGCGGTGTGTTTACTGGTTGCGCTTTGGCACAGCCGTAAACCTAAAAAAAGAAGATGGGGCGCATGAATGCGTCCCATCTTTAAGATTACAGTAGGAAGTAAGGAGCGATGCCTTATTTCTTTAACAAATCGGTTGGATTGATTTTTGAAATGGCATCACGCATAGCCGTGTCGCCTTTGAGATTTTCGAGTTTGTAGTAGTCCATAAATCCCATATTGCCTTGTCGGAGAGCTTCGGCAAGGGCGAGGGGTACTTCTTTCTCTGCCAAAATCACCAATGCCTTGGCTTCTTGCGCTTTCGCCTTCATTTCCTGCTCTGTGGCAACAGCCATGGCACGGCGCTCTTCTGCCTTTGCTTGGGCAATGTTCTTATCGGCGTTGGCTTGGTCCATTTGGAGGGTGGCACCGATGTTCTTACCCACGTCGATGTCGGCAATGTCGATAGAGAGAATTTCGTAGGCTGTGCCTTGGTCAAGACCTTTGCGGAGCACGAGCTTAGAAATTGAATCTGGATTTTCTAACACGCTCTCGTGCGTCTCTGCTGAACCGATGGAGCTAACGATGCCTTCACCTACACGGGCAAGGATGGTGTCTTCGCCAGCACCGCCCACAAGTTGTTGGATGTTGGCACGCACTGTTACACGGGCTTTGGCAATGAGCTGAATACCGTTTTTGGCAACGGCAGCAACGGGAGGTGTGTCGAGCACCTTAGGATTTACGCTCGTTTGCACAGCTTCAAACACATCACGACCCGCAAGGTCAATGGCTGTGGCTTTTTCAAAACTCAAATCAATGCCTGCCTTAGAAGCCGACACGAGGGCATGCACCACACGTTGCACGTGACCGCCAGTCATATAATGGGCTTCGAGATTGTCGCGGGTCACATTGGTTAATCCTGCCTTATGGGCTTCGATGAGCGAAGGCACGATGATGGAGGGCGGTACGTTACGGATGCGCATAAGGAAAAGCTGGATGAGCGAAATGCGAACACCCGACACTTGTGCACTGAGCCAGAGGAAGAAAGGCACATAGTAGAAGAAGACACTCAAGGCTATGAATAGGGCAACACCTATGAGTACGTAAGAGAAAGTGGCATCTACCATAATGATTTTAAGAATTTAGAGGATGAGTAATGAGAAATGTCTATGGCAAATATAGGGAAAATTTCTTACTTTTGCCATTAGAACATTTATATAATAGCTTTTCAAAATGAAGAAATTGTTTTTCCTCATCGCTTTCCTCTCTACGGGTATGGTGGCAATGGCACAGGTGGCAACCACTACCAGCGTTGCAACCACTGCTGCTGCGCCTGTGGTGAAGTATGGTTATTTGCATGTGGACAGCTTGTTCCAACGTTTGCCAGAATATAAGGAGCAAACTCAAAAAATGGCAGATTTGCGTAAGAAATACGAGGAGGAAACGGAGCGCAATGAGACTGAATTTAAGCGTCAATTTGCGGAGTATCTCAACGGACAATCGACCTTTCCGCCCACAATCTTGTTGAAGCGTCAGCGCGACCTTCAGGAGGCAATGGAAAAGAATTTGGCTTTCCGCCGTGAGAGCGAACTTTTGCTCGAAAAGGCAGAAGCGGATATGCGTCGCCCCTTGCGTCAACGCTTGCAAAAGGCAATTAACACTGTGGCAAAGCGCTTGCATCTGGACTATGTCGTAAACCTCGATAGCGAAGCTATTCCTTATCTTAATCCTCAACTCTCTGTGGATATTACGGAGTTGGTGAGAGGGGAGATAAAATAACCCGATTCTATCAAAGCCTGTCCAAAATTCCTTAGTCCTCCTGCCGTTCCCATCAGGGAAGAAACCTCGGTGTTGAGTAAGAACTGAATATATCAAACATACCTCTCCCATCTCCCTCAAATGGGAAGCCTCAATACTGATAGTTATCAATGATTATTACTGAAGCCTCGCCTGAGGGGGAGACGGGAGAGGTTTTTAGTTGTTCCAATATGCTCACCCACGTTCACACAGCAGCGGTGGATGCGCTGACCGCCTTTTCGGTGGTTGTGGAAGTGCATGCACAAAAAGGGAATGCCGCCTTTTTTATGGTTGGTTTGCCCACAAATGCTGTGCGTGAAAGTCGTAATCGGGTGGAAGCTGCCTTGCAAACCTCGGGCTTTCGGATCAGAGATTTGCATACGACCGTCAATTTCGCCCCTGCCGATGTACGCAAAGAGGGATCGGGCTACGATTTGCCCTTAGCCATCGGACTTTTGGCAGTGTCGCAGTTGGTGGAAACAGAGGCTTTGAAACGCTTTTTGCTCGTTGGCGAATTGAGTTTGGACGGCAGTATTCGCCCCATCAAAGGGGCATTGCCCATTGCCATTATGGCACGGAAAGATGGGTTTGAAGGGCTGATTCTGCCTGCCGACAATGCCGAAGAAGCCGCTGTGGTCAATGACCTCAAGGTCTATGGCGCACGGCATTTGGTGGAGGTGGTCGATTTCCTCAACGGCAAAGAAATGCTTCGACCCACAGAGGTCGATACCCGTGGCGAATTTGCTTTGGCACAACAAGAGGCGATGCTCGATCTCCGCGATGTGAAAGGGCAGATGTTTGCCAAGCGCGCCTTTGAAGTGGCAGCAGCGGGCGGACACAACATTCTCCTCATAGGCTCGCCGGGCTGTGGCAAAAGTATGATGGCAAAGCGTATTCCCAGTATTTTGCCACAGCTGACGCTTTCGGAGAGTTTGGAAACGACCCAAATTCATTCCGTGGCAGGCAAGCTCGGCAATGTGCGTGGATTGATTGCGCAACGCCCTTTCCGCTCGCCACACCATACGATTTCGGATGTGGCACTCATTGGCGGTGGTACATCGTTTCAGCCGGGCGAAATTTCTTTGGCGCACAACGGGGTACTTTTCCTCGACGAACTGCCAGAGTTTTCGCGCAACGCCCTTGAAACCCTCCGTCAGCCGTTGGAGGATCGGGTCATTACCGTTTCTCGTGCCAAGTACACAGCCACTCTGCCTTGCTCCTTTATGCTCGTGGCATCGATGAACCCTTGTCCTTGTGGTTATCACGGACACCCCACAAAGGCTTGTAGTTGTTCGCCAGGGCAGATCACGAATTATCGGAACAAAATCAGCGGACCTTTGCTCGACCGCATCGACATTCAAGTGGCAGTGCAACCTGTGGGGATAGAGGAATTGACTTCTCAACCAACGGGCGAAGCGAGCGAAACAGTGCGTGAGCGTGTGGAGCGTGCCCGCGCCATTCAAGCGGAGCGTTTTCAAGGCGAAGGCGGCACGCACTGCAATGCGCAAATGACGGCAGCACAGATTGAGCGTTATGCCCAACTCGACGACTCGGGAAAAGAATTGCTCACCCGTATGATGCAACGTCTCAATCTTTCGGCTCGTGCCTACGAACGTATCCGAAAAGTAGCACGCACTATCGCCGACCTCGACGCCCAACTCAACATCTCCGCCCAACACCTCGCTGAAGCCGTAGGTTATAGAAACTTAGATAAGGTTGCACCTTAGGGCTGTTGTGGCTGGTGCAGTGATCCCTCTATAATAATATTGTACAGCAGTGAAATACAAAGCATTTCTTCTTTCCCTCCTCACCCTTCTCATCTCCTGTTCCTTGCCCAAGGGAACGGCACGATTGAGCGGGGATTTTGAGAATTTGGGCAATGAAGCCGTTTATCTCTATACAGAAGATGGAGTGTTTGAGGGAATTGATACGCTGAAAATGGAGAGCGGGAAATTTCAGAAAGACTTTTCGCTCGGAGAGGAGCCAGTTCTCGTGACAATGCTCTTTCCCAATTTCTCACGCCGATACATCATTCTCACACCAGGCGAAGAAGTGACCATTTCGGGCGATGCCAACAGTTTGATGCAAGCCGAAGTGGTGGGAACGGAAGATAATGAGGCGCTGACCGCATTCCGAAAGAATTACTTGGAAAAGCCGATGAACGAACAGCGTTTGGCTGCAGTGAAATTCATCGAAGACCACTCCTCCTCATTGGCTTCGCTCGCTCTCTTCCGCACCTATTTTGTGGATATGCCCACGATGGATGCACCTACGGCACGGCGTTTGCTCAAACTGATGGAGAAAGATTTGGGCACAGTGTCTGCCTATCGTCTGACGGCACAACTGATGAACCAACAATTGCGCACGGCTGTGGGTGAACCCTTGCCTGCCTTTTCGGGCACAACGCTCGATGGGCGCACCATCTCTCATACCGACTTTCGGGGAAAGCCCCTTTTGGTGATGTGCGTCGGTATGTGGAACCCCGATTCACGGGCTTATCTCGCTCGTCTGCGCAATATCCAACGCACCGTGCCCAATGTGCAGTGTCTTTTGGTATCGTTCGACCTCGACCGTAGCCACATTGCCGACCTCCTGCGCCGTGATAGTATTTCCGTACCCACCCTCTTCGATGGAAAAGCCCTGCAATCGCCCTTCTACACCGACTTTGGCGTAAAGGCAGTGCCAGAGGTGTTCTTGGTCAATTCCCAAGGCCGTATCACAGCTCGCGACCTCCGTGAAGACCAACTACAAACGGCTGTTGAGGGCTTAAAATAGAAAATTAGATATGTCTCCAATCGGTATTTTCGATTCAGGCTATGGCGGTTTGACCATTCTGCGACAAATCCGCCAATACTTGCCATCGTACGATTTTCTCTACCTTGGCGACAATGCCCGTGCGCCCTATGGACCTCGCTCCTTTGAAGTCATTTATGCCTACACCTTGCAGGCAGTAGAAGCCTTGTTCGAGCAAGGTTGCAAATTGGTCATCTTGGCGTGTAACACTGCCTCGGCAAAGGCTTTGCGAAGCATTCAGCAAAATGACCTCGGACGCTGGGGCGACGACCACCGTGTGCTGGGTATCATTCGTCCCACGACGGAAATTATTGGCTCACTCACCACTTCCCGTCACGTCGGACTTTTGGCAACGGCTGGTACGGTGCAGTCGGAGAGTTACACCTTGGAGGTGCAGAAGTTCTTCCCCGACATCAAACTCACGGGTATGGCTTGTCCGATGTGGGTGCATCTTGTGGAGAACGACGAGTACGATTCCCCAGGTGCGGACTATTTCGTCCGCAAACGCATTGAGGGCATTCTGCGCTTAGACCCAAAGATCGACACCCTCATTCTCGGTTGTACGCACTATCCCTTGCTGATGTCGAAGATAATGAAGTACACGCCCCCTGGCATTCGCATCGTGACGCAAGGCGAATATGTGGCACAGTCGCTGGCAGACTACCTCGCCCGCCATTCCGAGATGGACAGCCGCCTCACCAAAGGCGGCACTTGTCGCTATCTCACAACAGAGAATCCCGAGAAATTCAAAGAAAGTGCCACCATCTTTCTCCACGAAGCCGTTGAGGCAGAGAAGATAGAGTTGAAATAGAGAATAAGAAGATGAAAGAAAGCCTCCATATAAAAAAATTTGGTCCTATCAAGGAAGTAAGGTTGGAAGACGTTCGTCCTCTGACGGTCATTATTGGCACATCGGGGAGCGGTAAGAGTACGATTATGAAAGTGCTCTGCCTCTTCCGTTGGCTCTATAAGATGCACAACGTGCGGTCGTATCTGAAGCTTTCGAATATAGCTAAATCACCCTTTCGCTTTCAGTGGGAAAATTATGAACGCAACAATGGCTGGGAAGGCTTCACATCTAAGCAAAGCTTCATCGAATATCAGCGTGGCGACATAACCATTCGCTTGCAAGATAACGGGCTTAAATTTGAAGGACAACCTTCGCTGAACAACCTCCACTTGGAAAAGCTTTGCTTTATTGCCGACAATCGCATTGCTTCCAGCATGGTGCTTGCCAAGCGAATGCGTTCAGATAATTTCTACCTCAACGAAACGATTAGCGACTTCTCCTTGGCAATGGATACCCTGAACCATTACGAGATGCCTTTCTTTGAGTTGCAGTTGGAGAAGCGGAAAACGAGTAATGGTGT
>JBHAFO010000191.1:0-8793 GCA_041856145.1 Alloprevotella sp. | reverse complement strand
CTATCCAACGGATAGGATGGGGCGTTCGAGAACCACAGATGGCAAACCAGATATTGGTTGTTACGAACTTATCAAATAATGATATGGCGACCTCAGCAAAGACAACAAAGAGAAAGAACACAAAATCTGCAACAGCAGTGCCTGAAGTAAATGAATTTGGTCATTTGCAACCTCAGGCGCTTGATATGGAAAAGGCGGTGTTGGGAGCCGTTATGATAGAACAGGATGCCTATTCCTTAATATCAGAAACCCTAAAGCCTGAGAGCTTCTACGATCACCGCCACCAACTCATCTTTAATGCGGTACGCCAACTCAGTATCGA
The DNA here is from genome assembly GCA_041856145.1 of Alloprevotella sp. Lineage (GTDB taxonomy): Bacteria > Bacteroidota > Bacteroidia > Bacteroidales > Bacteroidaceae > Alloprevotella. Next base: position 8,471 of record JBHAFO010000191.1, on the reverse strand, counting down.
ACAGAAGCCTGTAGATGAACTGACCGTAATAGAACAACTTCAGCGTACAGGAGAGTTGGAGGATGCTGGAGGTTTGGTCTATGTCGATGAACTTTGTGCGATGGTGCAGAGCTCGGCACACCTTGAGTATCACGCAGGTATTATCGCAGATAAGTCTCGTGCGCGCCAACTGATTACTTACTCCAGTAATATACAGACCAAAGCCTTTGATGCCACTCAAGACATAGACGACTTGATGCAGGAGGCTGAGGGGCGTCTCTTCGAACTCACGCAACAAAATGTCAAGAAAGACTATGTGCAGATTGACGTAGTATTGCGAGAGGCTTATGGCAAGATCAACAAAGCGGCTGCTAACACGGGCGGATTAAGTGGTATTCCATCTGGTTATACAGCCTTGGACAAAATAACGAGCGGTTGGCAAGAGTCCACGCTTGTCATTCTCGCAGCTCGTCCTGCGATGGGTAAGTCTGCTTTTGTGCTGAATATGGCAAAGAATATGGCGGTTGATAACAAGATTCCTACAGCCTTTTTCTCTTTGGAAATGGCTAACGTGGAAGTTGTAAACCGTCTAATCTCTAATGTCTGTGGGATCACAGGTGATAAGATTAAGAACGGTCAGCTTGACCCGATGGAGTGGACACAGTTGGACGCAAAGATGCAAACGTTGTTCAACGCGCCGCTTTATTTGGATGAAACGCCAGGACTCTCAGTCTTTGAATTGCGTACAAAAGCCCGGCGACTTGTACGTGAACATGGCGTGAAATGTATTATGATCGACTATTTGCAACTCATGACAGCGGCAGGAATGAACTTCCATAGCCGACAGGAAGAAGTGGCTATTATCAGTCGCTCATTGAAGGGCTTGGCGAAAGAACTGGGCTTGCCTATCATCGCTCTTTCTCAGCTCAACCGTAGTGTAGAAAGCCGTGTCAATAGTGGTAATGGTGAGAACACGGCTAATAACCGCCCACAGCTGAGCGACTTGCGTGAGTCTGGGTCTATTGAGCAGGACGCAGACATGGTGTTGTTTATTCATCGCCCTGAGTATTACAAGCAATACAAAGATCAGAATGGGAATGATTTGCGTGGGAAGGCAGAGATCATTATAGCCAAGCACCGTAGCGGTGCAGTAGGGGATGTTTACTTGAGATTCAATGGTAACTATATGCAGTTTACCAATTTGGAGGACGAATATGTTCCTCCAGCACCAGGTGAAGTAGACGTAGCTCTTATGGGAAGACCGATGCCTATTCACGTTGCTCCTCCACCTGCTGATATAGACTACATAGGTGATAACAACAGCAATGGGCTTCCGCCTCCCAGCAGTGAGGAAGTTCCTTTTTAGAAGAATAGAAAGTATAGTAAGACTTATAATAAGAAAAGACACTCGTGTATAAGAAAACCAAAATTGTAGCTACCATATCTGACGCTCGTTGCGACATTCCAATGCTCCAACAGCTTTTCGATGCAGGTATGAATGTGGTGCGCCTTAACACAGCTCACCAAGACCCAGACGGCATGCGTAAAGTTATAGATAATGTGCGCCAAGTGTCCAGTCGCATTGCTATCCTCGTGGATACAAAAGGGCCTGAGGTACGCACCACCAAGAGTGCCGCTCCAATCCCTTACAAAAAAGGAGAAAGAATCCGTGTTGTTGGTAATCCCGAGATTGAAACAACGCATGATTTGATTGCTGTTTCATATCCAAACTTTGTGAAGGATCTTACCATCGGTTCTAAGATTCTCATTGACGATGGTGATTTGGGGTTAATTGTGCTTTCAAAGGATAAAGACGCTCTGATCTGTGAGGTTGAGAATGATGCTGTGATGGGCTCACGTAAGAGTGTGAATGTGCCTGGAGCGCATATCAAGTTGCCTGCTCTGACAGAGAAAGACCGTGCTAATATTGAATTTGCAATCGATTACGATGTAGACTTCATCGCCCACTCTTTTGTGCGCTCCCGCGCCGATGTAGAGGCTGTGCGTGAAATTCTTCGTGCTCACAATAGTGATATACACATTGTCGCCAAGATTGAGAATCAAGAAGGTGTAGACAATATCGATGAGATTATTGAAGCAGCCGATGGCATTATGGTGGCACGTGGCGACTTGGGTATCGAAGTGCCAGAACAACTTATCCCTGGCATACAACGTCGCATCATTGATAAATGTATTCGTGCCCATAAACCTGTGATTGTGGCAACACAAATGTTGCAGAGTATGATTAAGAATCCTCGCCCAACACGTACAGAGGTTACAGACATCGCCAACGCTGTATATAGTCGCACCGATGCTTTGATGTTGAGTGGCGAAACAGCCTACGGTGATTACCCTGTCAAGGCTGTTGAAACGATGGCTTCAATTGCTTGGCAGGCTGAACACGACACCTTTGAGGGTATTGAGAAGGTGAACATTCCTCTGCCAGCCAATCCCGATATCACTGAGTTCTTTGCAAAAGAAGCCGTTGATGCCACCAAGACCATGAATCTTCGTGCAATAATTATTGACAGCTTCACAGGTCGTACCGCCCGCTACGTAGCCTCTTATCGCAGTGAGAACACCGCCTTAGCGATTTGTTATAAAGCTAAGACAGTGAAACACCTTGCTTTAAGTTATGGTGTCTATGCCTTCCACATGCCCATCAAGAGTTTCGGTCATTCTTTCCTCCTGGCAGCTCTCAAACGCTTGATTAAAGATAAGATGCTTTCAACAGAAGACCGCATTTGCTATCTCGGAAGCCAGCGCAAGGAACAGAGTACCAGCTTTATGGAAATGAACACAGTTCAGAGCTTCCTCTCTGAAGAAGACTTCTCTATCTAAGAGGAAAATTCAAGCGGAAGAGAAATAGCAAAACTTGGTGTTTTATTATCCTTGCTATGCAGTCCGTGTGCCGTAAAAATAGTATATTTGCATAGGAATAACTCCACTAATAATAATACAAATCAATATGATTAGTTACAAAGAATTGGGTTTGGTGAACTCTCGTGATATGTTCAGCCGAGCTGTAAAGGGCGGTTACGCAATCCCCGCATTCAACTTCAACAACATGGAACAGTTGCAAGCTATCATCAAGGCTGCAGCTGAAACAAAATCTCCTGTTATCCTTCAAGTTTCTAAGGGTGCTCGTAGCTATGCCAACGAAACATTGTTGCGCTACCTTGCTCAAGGTGCTGTGGCATACGCCAAGGAACTCGGTTGCAAAGCTCCAGAGATCGTTCTCCACCTCGACCACGGTGATACATTTGAAACTTGTAAGAGCTGTATCGACAGCGGTTTCTCTTCAGTAATGATTGACGGTTCACACCTTCCTTACGATGAGAACGTAGCTCTTACAAAGAAGGTTGTTGATTACGCTCATCAATTTGACGTAACAGTAGAAGGCGAGCTTGGTGTGTTGGCTGGTGTTGAAGACGATGTAGTTGCAGAAGTTTCTCACTACACAAAGCCTGAGGAAGTTATCGACTTCGTAACAAAGACTGGTTGCGATAGCTTGGCTATCTCTATTGGTACTTCTCACGGTGCTTACAAGTTCACTCCTGAACAGTGCACACGCGATCCAAAGACAGGTCTTCTCGTTCCTCCTCCTTTGGCATTCGACATCCTCGATGCAATCATGGAGAAGCTCCCAGGATTCCCCATCGTTCTTCATGGTGCATCTTCTGTGCCACAGGAATATGTTAATATCATCAACGAGAATGGCGGTAAGTTGCCCGATGCTGTTGGTATTCCAGAAGAGCAACTTCGCAAGGCAAGTGCCAGCGCTGTTTGTAAGATCAACATCGACTCAGACTCACGTCTTGCTTTCACTGCTGCAGTTCGCAAGGTATTTGCTGAGAACCCAGGCGAGTTCGATCCACGTAAGTACTGCGGTCCAGCTCGTAGCATGATGGAAGAACTTTACAAGCATAAGATTGTAAATGTTCTTGGTTCTGACGGTAAGCTTGCTGAAGTTTAATCCGCTCTGAGAATATAAAACTAAATCATTTAAGCCAGCTCCTATTAAGTTAGGGCTGGCTTATTTGTTGTCTATAGTAAGAAACTTTGTACACAAATATCCCTCTTTCAAATGCTCTGGACAAAGCCATTTGAAAGAGGGAATTATATTTAGTTATAGTTCAATTTATCTGTGCTACAATGCGGATGCGAGATATTTATACAACGCCTTCAGCCAACATGGCTTGAGCAACCTTCATAAATCCTGCAATGTTTGCACCTTTCACATAGTTGATATAGCCATCATCCTGCTTTCCGTAGCGCAGACATTGAGCGTGAATATCTCGCATAATTTGGTGTAGACGTGCATCCACTTCCTCTGAAGTCCAGCTGAGGTGCATAGCATTCTGTGTCATCTCCAAACCGCTGGTAGCTACGCCACCTGCATTCACAGCCTTACCTGGTGCAAATGGAATTTTCTTTTCAACAAAGAAGTCTACCGCTTCGGCCGTACAGCCCATATTACTCACTTCTGCTACGAGTTGCACGCCATTTTCTGCCAGCATTTTAGCATCCTCTGCGTCCAATTCATTTTGCGTAGCGCAAGGCAGAGCAATGTCTACTTTCTGTTCCCAAGGCTTCTTGCCTGCAAAGAAGGTGGCTTCGGGATAGCGCTGTGCATAAGGCGCAACAATATCCTCTCCACTCAAGCGCAGTTCGAGCAAATAGTCTATCTTCTCGCCTGAAACACCAGTTGGGTCGTAAACATAGCCATCAGGACCGCTCAAGGTTACCACCTTTGCGCCCAGCTCTGTAGCTTTCTTTGCTGCACCCCAAGCCACATTGCCAAAGCCAGATATGGCAATCGTCTTGTCCTTGATGTTCATATTATAATCTGCCAGCATCTGTTCCACGAAGTAGAGTGCGCCAAAGCCTGTCGCTTCGGGGCGCAAGTTACTTCCGCCGAACTCCATGCCCTTACCTGTCATTGTGCCAGTATGTTCACGGCAGAGTTTCTTGTACATACCATAGAGATAACCGACCTCGCGTCCGCCTACACCAATGTCGCCAGCAGGTACGTCTTGGTCTGGTCCAATATTGCGCCAAAGCTCCAGCATAAAGGCTTGGCAGAAGCGCATAATCTCTGCATTGCTACGACCACGAGGTGCAAAGTCTGAGCCGCCTTTACCGCCACCCATAGGCAAGGTTGTCAGCGCATTCTTAAAGGTCTGTTCAAATCCTAAGAATTTTAAGATGCTCAAATTCACAGAAGGGTGGAAGCGCAAGCCTCCTTTGTAAGGGCCAATGGCATTATTGAATTGCACACGATAGCCAATGTTTACCTGCACATTACCTTCATCGTCTACCCAAGGCACACGGAAAGTGATGATACGGTCTGGCTCAACCATGCGTTCAATTATCTTTGCACGCTCAAACTCGGGGTGTTCATTGTATACATCCTCGATAGAGAGCAACACTTCTTTCACTGCTTGCAGGAATTCCTTTTCGCCAGGATGCTTTGCTTCCAACTGGGCAAGAATAATGTCTGTTTTCATAACCTATATTTTATAGTGTTAGTGACTTCTGATAGCCCAAATTTAGAAACTTAAATTGATATAGTGCCAAAGAAAAGGATGAAATTTTGTGCGGTCAAGTATGATTTATTCTATGAGAAAGTTGAATTTTAGGCTTGTAAATATTGCAACTTGTTGTAGAATAATGGATTAAGAGGGATTTCTTAGGAAACTCTTTACTCAAAAAATATTGATTGTAAAGCAAAAAAAGCCTTCCACTCTGTGATATGTAGAGGGAAGGCTTTACGATTGATAGCTGTATGATTAGTAGCTACGAGCAATAATGGCACGGCAAGTGGCAGGTTTTCCGCTTACCATATCTGTGCCTGGATTGTCTTGATTGACATCGAAAGGAATGCAACGGATTGTGGCTTGCGTGTCTTCCTTAATCTTCGCCTCGGTTTCGGCAGTGCCGTCCCAAGGGCAGAGGAAGAAACCACCTTCTTTCACGCGCTCCTTGAATTCCTCGTAGTTGTCACACTCATAGGTATGCTCGTCCAAGAAAGTTTTTGCCTTGGAGTAGATATTCTCTTGGATAGCGTCCAAGAGAGCAGGTACTTCACTTTCAACATTGTCGAACTGAGTTGTATGCTTCTCCAGAGTGTCACGGCGCATCACCTCAATTGTGCCATTTTCCAAGTCTCTTCCACCCATTACCAAACGTACGGGAACGCCTTTGAGTTCATAGTCTGCAAACTTAAAGCCGGGGCGCTTTGTGTCGGAATTGTCATACTTCACGCTGATGCCACGCTTACGGAGCTGGTCTGCCAAGGGCTGGAGTTTGGCATTCAACTTCTCGAGTTCTTCCTGTCCTTTATATATAGGAACGATCACCACCTGAATGGGGGCGAGGGCAGGAGGGAGTACAAGACCGTTGTCGTCGCTGTGTGTCATGATGAGTGCACCCATCAAGCGTGTACTTACGCCCCAAGAAGTAGCCCAAGCATATTGTTGCTTGTTGTCCTTATCCACGAATTGCACATCGAACGCCTTGCCGAAGTTTTGTCCCAGGAAGTGGCTTGTGCCAGACTGCAAAGCCTTACCATCCTGCATCATAGCCTCGATGGTGTACGTGTCCAAAGCACCAGCAAAACGCTCGGTGGCACTCTTCACACCTACAACAAGAGGAATTGCCATATAGTCGCGCACAAAATCGGCGTAAACATGTACCATCTGCTTGGCACGCTCTTCAGCTTCTTCACGAGTGGCATGTGCCGTATGACCTTCTTGCCAAAGGAACTCACTCGTGCGGAGGAACAAGCGGGTACGCATTTCCCAACGCATTACGTTGCACCATTGGTTGCAGAGCAAAGGCAGGTCGCGCCACGAGTGAATCCATTTCTTGTAAGTGTTCCAAATTGTGGTCTCGCTCGTTGGGCGGATAATCAACTCCTCCTCCAACTTCGCTGCTGGGTCCACTACTACGCCATCGCCATCGGGGTTCGATTTCAGGCGGTAGTGCGTAACCACGGCACATTCCTTAGCAAAGCCTTCCACGTGGTCGGCTTCTTTGGAAAGATAGCTCTTGGGAATGAGCATAGGGAAATAAACATTTTGTACTCCCGTCTCTTTGAACTTTGCGTCCAAAGCTTGTTGGATTTTCTCCCAGATTGCGTAGCCATAAGGCTTGATAACCATACAACCACGGACATCTGATTGCTCTGCCAAATCGGCTTTTACGACCAATTCATTATACCATTGAGAGTAGCTGACGCTTCTCTTCGTGAGGTCTTTCAATTCTTTTGCCATATTCTTTCTTGAGAAGTTTGCAAAGCTGGGGCTACAAAAGGGCTTTCAGCTTGCAAACAGAGTATAATTATAGGTGCAAAAATAGTGATTTATCTTGGAAGGCGCAGAGAATCACGCAGAGAAATACTACCTTTGTATGGTAATTAAAGATAAGATTAGGAAATTCAAAATAAGAATTAGGCTTATGAAACAGACTAAGTTTATGGCAGGTGTCCTCAGCGTGGCACTTTTAGCGAGCAGTTGTAGCACGATTCAGAATATGAATAATACTACTAAGGGCGGTGTCATTGGCGGAACAGGTGGTGCTGCCATCGGTGCAGGCATTGGTGCAATCGCTGGCAAGGGCAAGGGTGCTCTCATTGGCGGCTTGATTGGTGCTGCAGTTGGCACTGGTGCAGGCGTTTTGATCGGTAACCGTATGGACAAAGCTGCTAAGGCTGCTCAACAAATTGAGAATGCGCAAACCGAAGTGTTGCAAGATGCCAACGGTGTGAAGTACGTGAAAGTTACTTTTGACAGCGGTTTGCTCTTTGGCACAGGTAGTTCAACTCTTAGCGAAACGGCAAAGACCGACTTGAAAAAGTTTGCCACAACCGTATTGGCGCAGAATACAGATATGGACGTTGCTATTATTGGTCACACAGATAATCAAGGATGGAAAGGACTTTCTGCTGATGCCAGCAAGACAAAGAACCAAGAACTTTCCTTGCAACGTGCGCAGGCTGTTAATAGTCAGTTGGTGAGTTATCTCATTAGTAACAACAGCACCACTTCAATGCTGAAATCTGTTACTGGTCAAGGTGAAGATGCTCCAATTGCCAGCAACGAAACTGCCACAGGTCGCGAACAAAATCGCCGTGTGGAAATTTATCTTTTGGCTTCTGAAGCCATGGTAAAGGCTGCCAACGAGCAAGCGAAGTAAACCTCTTCGCAAAAAGAAATAGTATTTAGGTACTACACAGAGCAGGAATGTACGTCATTGGCGTATGTTCCTGCTTTGTCTTTATCGCATATTGTATAATTGTGAGGACTAAGATTTTAATTTCCAGCACCAATAAACACTCCTATTTGCGCCAATATTTTTGTTGAGCAGGCTGATATTTTCGTCTGGATGCGGAGAAAAACTTTAGTTATCACTGATAATTATATAGATATCAGTGGAAACTATATAATTATCAGTGCAAATTATATAATTATCAGTGATAACTAAAGTTT
>JBHAFO010000190.1:0-7639 GCA_041856145.1 Alloprevotella sp. | reverse complement strand
CTCTGAGGCTGACCCTTTTCTTCGTAGTGATAGTTGGCATGATGAAGTTCTTTATAGCTACTCTCATAGCTGAAGTCTTCTATGCCCATAGTGAAGAGAAAAGCCTCCTGATTTGGGTTTATCCTATCTTCTCCTATGCAGTGGCGTTTACTCTATACTTCATCGCTTACCGCCGTTTCACCAGCCAGTAGTTGCTGGGAAATCGTTTTATCAACATTTGAACGCTATGACATTTAATAAAGAACGAGCCATTTACATGCAAATCGCCGACAGGCTTTGCGACGAAATCCTCGCAGGTGTTCTGCCCGAGGAGGGACGAGTTCCCAGTGTGCGTGAGTATGCCGCCCTTTTGCAGGTGAATGTCAATACAGCAATGAAATCTTACGAATACTTAGCCCGCGAAGAGATCATCTTCAACCGTCGAGGCATGGGATATTTCGTAAGTCCTGGTGCAAAGACTCTCATCCATGAGAAGCGTCGACGCATCTTCCTGCAAGAGCGTGTGCCCGAGTTCGTTTCAGAAATGCGCTTGCTCGGTGTCTCTATTGCGGAAGTGCGTGAAGCCTTGGAACAATAAATAGTAATCACAACTCTAAACACTACCCCTTATGAAAAAGATTTTTCTTTTCGCAGCTCTAATGACTGCAACCATTTCTCTCTCCAGCTGTAATTTCGACGGTGTAAGAACGGTGATCCGTGGCACAAGTTCAAAGGACTATATCAAAGGCTCTGGCAAGCTCGTGACAAAAGCACAAGATTTCAGTGCAACGCCTTTCACTGCTCTTTCCTTACCCTCCACCCTCGATGCGGAGTTCATTCCTAAGGCTGGAGCAATGCGTGTGGAGATTATCACTTCCGACAACACGCAACAATATGCACGTGTGAAAGTCTCCAACGGCTGCCTTGTTGTGGCTTGGGAAGAGGCTGTAAATCTTGACGATGACAAAGCAGTTGTGCGCATCTATGCGCCAAGCCTCGACACGTTCACACTGAGTGGTACTGCCGATTGTGATATCAAGAAAGGCTTTACGGCTGGACGCTTGGATATCGTCAATTCAGGTACCGGCGACTTGAAAGCCGAGGGAACAGTGAAAGCTGCGAGTCTGAACCTCAACAACAGTGGTACAGGCGACTGCGATTTCCAATCTCTTCTGCTCAGAGGCAATGCCACGATGAGCAATAGTGGTACAGGCGACAACAGCATCAAGAAGATGCAGGTTGCAGAACTTCTGTTGCAGAACTCTGGCACAGGTGATGACGAAGTGTTGCGTTTGAATGGCGGAACAGTGAAGGTTACAAACTCTGGTACGGGCGATGTGACGCTCTCTGGTAAAGTACAAAAGGTTTCTGTCGTGGCTTCAGGCACTGGCGATGTAGATCTTCGCAAGTTGAGCGCTAACATTGTTGATCAGAAGAATTCGAGTGTAGGTAGTATTCTTAGGTAAACAGGGAGGCCGCCCTTAGGGGAGGCTTCCATTACCAACAACCTCAAACTGACTATTGCCATAGTTAATGTAAAAACCTCTATCTCCCCTGAAGTCCTCCAGAGTGGGGGCGGAAGAGGAACTAATCTATCAAGTATGAAACATTATCTACTCCCTTTCGCCCTTGTCGCCTCTCTCGGAGCTACGGCGCAAACGCAAGTTTCGGGCATATTGGTTGATTCTATCAATCGTTCGGGCGAGCCTTATGCCACCGTGCGCCTGCTCTCGCCTAAGGGCAGTTTGCTCACAACCTTTATTACCGATGAGAATGGACATTTCTCCAAGACATTGAACGGCAAAGGTCCGCACGTGCTGACTTTCTCTGCCGTTGGTCGCAACACCGTTGTGCGCCCCATCGAACTTGGTGCGCCCACGCTGAAGCTCGATACCCTGCTGATCTCTTCGCCAGAGAACCTCCTCGGTGCTGTCACCGTCGTGGAGCAACGACCTTTGGTGAAGATGGAAACCGACAAGGTTACCTACGAGACTGAGAGCGATGCTGATGCCAAGACTTTTACCCTCTTGGATATGTTGCGCAAAGTGCCTCTTGTGATGGTCGATGGGCAGGACAACATCACGGTCAATGGTTCGGGTAGTTTCTTAGTCTATGTAGATGGCAAGCCCAACCCTATGTTTCAGAGCAACCCGTCGCAGGTGCTCAAGAGCGTGCCTGCCTCCTTTGTGAAGAGGATTGAGGTGATTACCAACCCCGGCGCACGCTTCGATGCCGAGGGCGTGGGCGGTGTCATCAACCTCATTACGCAAACTTCCGAGAATGGTGAAAAGGCAACGCTGGACGGCTATAGCGGCAACATCGGCGGGCGTTTCAGCGCTAAGCATGGTTTCCAAACCGATGCTTTCCTCAGCGTGCAACGGAAGAAGTGGACTTTTACCCTCAATGCCACCCAGGCTGCCCAGTTTGTTAAAGATATTACCGTCGATATGGAACGTACTTTGACAACGACACCTGCGAGCACCACCTCGGCACATATTGAAAACGTTCAGCGCCACTATTATTCCTCCTTTGCTGGCTCGGTTGCCTATCAGCTCAGCAAGTTCGACCTCTTCTCCCTCTCCTTGGGACTGAGTCGTTGGGCACAGCGCGAAAACTCTGGCGAAACCACGACTTTCAACAATGGACTGACTTCGGCTCTGTCTTATCTGTCGTGGAAAGGCACTCGCAAAAATCACTGGAATAGCTATGTGGCTTTGGACTATCAGCACAGCTCCAAGGCGGTGGAGGGACGTCTGCTCACAGTCTCCTATCGTTTGAATGTTGCGCCTGATAAAGATAAACTTGTTACGGACTTCGATGGCACAACTTCCACGATCTTCGATCTCAACAACCGTTACTCGGATATAGACAACCGTACCACGACGCACACGGGGCAAATTGACTACACCACGCCCTTTGCAAAGGTGCATAAGCTGAGCGTCGGAACGAAGTTTACCGCTCGCACCAATCACGGCATAACGGACTATTTTCTCGACAATGGCACAGGCACCTATGCTTACAACACTGCGGGATCGTCCAACTATAAGGAGTATTCTCGCATCGGTGCGCTCTATGCCGAATATGAGAGCACTATCAAAGCCTTGACCTTTAAGGCGGGTTTGCGCTATGAGCATACTTGGCTTGAAGAGAAGTTCCTGATTGGCACGGCGCAAGATTTCAAAGTCAATTATGGTAACCTCGTTCCCAATGCCACCATTTCGTGGACAATTCATCAGGGACAAAATCTCGGCTTGAGCTATTCACAGCGCATTTCTCGCCCAGGATTGGATTATATGAATCCTGCGGTGGATCAGACTTCGCCCCTCACTCGTAGCTTTGGTAATGTCAATCTCGACGCCGAACGCCATAATAAACTCTCGTTGGTCTACAATTTCTTCACCCCGAAGGTGTATTTCAACTTGCAACTCTCGCACAATTTCACGAACAACGGCATCAGTGGGTATTCCTATATGGACGGTGTTGTGCAAACGTCCACTTATGGTAATGTGGACCGCTCACGTTCGGAAAACCTCTCGCTCTTTATCAATGTGAATGCGACGAAGAACACTCGCATCTATGGTAATCTCTCGGGCGGTTATGTCGATTTGCGTAGTGATGCTCTGCCTTATCGCAATCATGGCTGGACGGGCAATTTTATGCTCGGCGTGCAACAGCAGTTGCCTTGGGCGTTGAAGTTCTCAGCCAATCTCTTTGCCAATTCACCTAACTACAATTTGCAAAGCCGTTCGAGCAGTTTCACAGGTATTTATGCCACGGTCAATCGCACCTTCTTCAAGAACAAACTCGACGTTGGCGCATTCATCTTCACACCTCTGACCGATGGCATTCGGCAGAACACTTACAGCTGGGGCAACGACTTTACGCAATCGTTCCGCGTCCGTGTACCCGTTCGCGTCATTGGAATTTCGTTGCGCTACAACTTTGGTAATCGCCAGATCAAGGTGCCAACGATCAAGCGCACCATTGAACAGGATGATATGAAGAGTAAAGACAAGGGTGGCGCAATCCCAGGAGGTATTATGTGAATGAGATAAAATATCTCCCATCTTCCCGTTCTCTCAGAGGGAGGGCGCAGAATGATGAGCATAGGAGCAATGGTTTCAAACGCCATTGCTCCTATTTTTGTGTAGCATATAAAGCAGGTTAGATACTTGCAAAATGGGAGAGCTTGTGCCTGAATGACTTAGTCTCCTTATCGTGCGAGCAGTTGGGGCAGAGGGCGCTGTCCGTAGAATTTACCAGTATTCCCAGACAGTGCTCTACGTCTTTCTCATTCCGCCAACCGAGTCGCGACAAGGGAAGGGATTGATTGATGCCGTGACATAAAAGTTCTACTGAAGGCAAATGTTCTCATCAGAGTGTGCCTACTGTCTTGCCTCCGTACGCTTACATTTTTTGTCTGGAGGCATAGGAAAAGTTTGTTTTGCCGTGTAATTATATATGCCTCCAAGTTTATATGTTTTACACTGTGAAATAGAAAATCTTGGCGCATTCGGTCAAAAAGATGAGTGCAGGGAGAAAAGTTTTGTGGCAGTTGAAGTTTGTATTTTTCTCCATAGTCAAGAAAAAGTTATACCTTTGTAACCATAAAATGATTGAGGCTCATTCGCTTTGTGCTGATTGAGGCGACTTTTCAGACAATTAGTAAATTGAAATATGAAGAAGCAAACTTCCGAAGGATTACAGCAGACTCGTTTGCGTATTATAGAAGCTGCCAACGAAGCGTTCCGTGTGGTAGGTGTCAAGGATGTGACGATGGATAGCATCGCTCGGACGCTGAAGATGTCGAAGCGCACTATTTATGAGGTGTTCCCGTCGAAGGAGGTGTTGCTATTGGAGTGTATCAAGTTGGGCTTTGAGCGGGAAGACAATGCTCTCGCAGAAATAGAAGCAAGTTGCGAGAACCATCTGGAGTATCTTCTCCGTGCTTTTGAATACAAGATGGAAGAGCTGGCGCGGTGCAACCCAAAGATGTTTCTCGAGCTGGACGCTTATCCGAGTGTGCATGCCTTTTTCCAAGAAAGATTTGAAAGTCGCAAGGCATATTCTCTGAGTATTTTCAACAAGGGTGTGGAAGAAGGCTACTTCCGTCCGTTCATCAACCACGAGGTGGCTTATTATGTGGCGCACCGCCTGCTCGAAGTGGCAATCCGCTCCACGCTTTTCGATGCAGTGCCACTCGAAGAATTGTTTGTCAATACCGTGCTGCTCTATCTCAGTGGGTGTGTCACTACCAAAGGCGCAGTCGTGATAGAAGATTTCTTCAAACACTACAACCTCTCTAAGTGAGGACATACCATATTATATATACATCAACCTCTCCTATGTTCACGGGCACAGGAGAGGTTGAACTTTTTAGCCTAAGGCTTAGTGATCGAGAAAGGAGGGAGCTTCTATGACAGATATCCTAAGATGTTAGCCCCCAACTCAGTCGTTACGAGGATTTTCCCTTAAGAAAAAGGCGGGAGCGGAGCTGTTGCTACGACCAAACTCACTCCAAACACAAAGATATTACGTGCCGTCATTCCGAGTACCTTGTTCAAGGCGCGTCCCGAGCGGATGTGCACCAACTGGCAGTAAGCGTTGATGTGCAGAAGAAGGAAAGGCATAAAGAGAAGAGTGGGAAGCAGGGGATTTTGTTCAAGTCCAAAAACAGCAACGACTACTGCCACTACGCCCAGCCCTAAATACAACCACTCGCCAAAGCGTTCGCCGAAGCGCACAATGAGCGTGCGCTTATTCGCTTGGCGGTCAGTGTGCCGATCGCGGTAGTTGTTCACAACCAGCAAAGTGTCAATGACACATCCGCATGCACCGCCCAACCACCACGCCTCGCTGTGGAGGAAACCCGCCTGCACATAATAAGTGCCTAATACAGGCACAAAGCCGAAGAACAAGACGACCAGCACATCGCCCAGTCCGAGATAGCTCGCCCCGAGCGTATAGAAAAAAGCCCCAGCGATGCACGCCACGCCAAGAGCTACCAACTCCCAACCGCCCCAGAACAAGAGACACAGCCCCACGATGCTTGCCAAAAAGAGATTGATGCCAATGCCAATACGCATAGCCCTTGGCGAAATCCAGCCTTGTGCGCAAGCCCGTTCTGGCCCCAAGCGCTCTTCGCCATCCGTGCCTTTGAGAAAATCGAAAAGGTCGTTGATCAAATTAGACGCAACCTGCATCAACCCAGCAAAGGCGAAGCACAGCATTGCCACTTCCCATTGGAACACGCCGTGCCGATAAGCCAAAGCCGTAGCCACAGCCACAGGTACAACCGCCGCCGAGAGCGTTTTGGGACGCATCGCCAAGAGCCAGGCTTGAACACTATTTTCCTTAATTTCATTCATAATCTGCGGACAAAGTTACGAAAAGCCCAAGAATTTATGCCTGCAAACGCTTGCTCGTTGATAGAAAAGTCGTAACTTTGCCGAGCTTAGAGTCCGAAGGGGCAATACAAGAGTAGCCACAATGGCGACCGCCTCCCGGAGAAATCCGTATACAATATATAATATAATGTACGCAATCGTAGAGATTAACGGTCAGCAGTTCAAGGCTGAAGCAGGTAAGAAGCTGTTTGTAAATCACATCAGCGGCGCTGCAGAAGGTCAGTCTGTTGAGTTCGGCAAGGTGTTGCTCATCGATGCCGAAGGCGCAGTGAAAGTAGGTGCTCCTACAGTTGAAGGCGCAAAGGTAGTATGTGAAGTTGTTGCTCCCCTCGTGAAGGGCGACAAGGTGTTGGTTTTCCACAAGAAGCGTCGCAAGGGCTATCGCAAGCTCAACGGCTACCGTCACCAATTCACACAGGTTATTATCAAGGAAGTAATTGCTTAATCATTTAATTAGTAGAAGACATGGCACACAAAAAAGGTGTAGGTAGTTCTAAGAACGGTCGTGAATCTCACTCCAAGCGATTAGGCGTGAAGATCTATGGTGGTCAAAGCTGCGTAGCTGGTAACATCATCGTTCGCCAACGTGGCACAGTTCATTACCCAGGTGAGAACGTATCAATGGGTAAGGACAACACACTCTACGCTCTCGTAGATGGCGTTGTAAACTTCCGTCGTGGTAGCCGCGACCGCAGTGTAGTTTCTGTTCAGCCCGTTGCTGAAGCATAAACAGCTCAAACTACGTGAACAAACAAAGCATCTGCTTGTCTTAATTAGAAGGCAAAGCAGATGCTTTTACTTTATTGTCTATTCCAGAACTTTTGAAACAGTGTCGCCGGCTATGTCTGTGAAGACAACCACCTCTAAAGAAATTGTGAGTTGAGAGTTTCTCCCTGGGAAATCCTTAAACTCGTCATCCGTCTTTTAGGTTTTGTTACATTTGGGTTTGGATTTGGCAGTTGGAATGCTTATCTTTGTATTACAGAAAAGGGAGAAAGGCTATTTGCGAGCCTTTCTCCCTTTTCTTACGCTTGTCGCCCCTTTTCATGAGGCGCAACTTGACAAAACTTCCTACGCCTGCTGGAAAAACTCCAAGCCTTGGCGGATTTCCTTTCAGCGCAGTAAGAATTTTCAGGACGGCGAGCCGTGTTAATCTTGGTTTAGAATGTGTAAATGCTCTCTGTCGAGATAATACGGAGATCGTGGGTTGTAATGTTAAAAAGCAGCTTGATTAACTTTTGTTAACGGGGGGG
>JBHAFO010000189.1:0-7365 GCA_041856145.1 Alloprevotella sp. | reverse complement strand
CTCTCGAAATTGAGCATTAACACCATCCAACTTCAACAAGGCTATAAACCACGAGAAAAGACCTACGTATGGCCTTACACTTGGGATTTGACAAGCGTCGAAGCTCGCTATATCCGTGTGA
The DNA here is from genome assembly GCA_041856145.1 of Alloprevotella sp. GTDB lineage: Bacteria > Bacteroidota > Bacteroidia > Bacteroidales > Bacteroidaceae > Alloprevotella. The sequence goes on along the minus strand of JBHAFO010000189.1, from coordinate 7,244 downwards.
AAGCCACAGCAACGGGCGTTGGGCATTGGATCTTCACCGACGAAATCATCGTGCAATAGCACACATATATATTATACGCTTCACTACCTTATGACAACCTCAAACAGAAATCCTATCACTTGGGTGCCCAGCGTCTACTTTGCGATGGGCCTACCCTTTGTGATGCTCAACATGGTCACAAGCCTTATGTACAAAGGCCTGGACATCAGCGATGAACAAATCACCTTCTGGGCTTCGCTCATCACCTTGCCTTGGACATTGAAATTCCTATGGAGCCCATTCCTCGAATTGTATAAGAGTAAAAAGTTTTTCATCGTAGCCACGCAACTTGCCACGGGCATCCTCTTTGCCCTCATGGGCTTTGCCTTGCAACTGCCATCGTTCTTTGCCCTGACAATTGGGCTTAGTGCCTTAATTGCCTTTAGTGGAGCAACCCACGATGTGGCTACTGATGGACTTTACATGGACACCCTCGACAAGCAGACGCAGGCAAAATATATCGGCTGGCAAGGGGCGTTTTATAACATTGCAAAGATTGTGGCTTCAGGTGGCTTGGTGTGGTTAGCTGGCTGGCTCATCAAGTATTTTTCCAACGCCATGCCGAAATACGACGCTACGGTGCAGGCTTGGACAGTGGTGCTGGTAGTTATTGGCACATTGATAGTTGCGCTGGCACTTTACCACAAGTTTGCCCTTCCACAGGACGCTCGTAAAGCCGAGGGACGGAGTTCGAGCGAGGTGATGGCAGAGCTGAAAGCCGTGCTCCTCGACTTCACAAAGAAAAAGCACTTCCTATATTATATTGCGTTCATCATTCTCTACCGCTTTGCGGAAGGTTTTGTGATGAAAATCGTTCCTCTCTTTCTCAAAGCCTCTCGAACAGAGGGCGGCTTGGGCTTGGAGGAGGAGCAAATCGGCATCATCTACGGCTCATTTGGCGCAGGGGCTTTCGTCTTAGGCTCAATCCTTGCGGGCTACTATATCTCGCATTTCGGCTTGAAGCGCACCCTCTTCTCCCTCTGCTGTGTGTTCAACATTCCGTTTATAGCTTACGCTTTCTTGGCGTGGTATCAACCCGAAAACATTGGGCTAATCGGTACGGCAATCGTAGTAGAATATTTCGGCTACGGCTTTGGTTTCGTAGGTTTGACGCTTTTCATGATGCACCAAATTGCCCCTGGGAAGCACCAGATGTCGCACTACGCCATCGCCTCGGGCATTATGAACCTCAGTGTGATGCTCACAGGTATGGTTAGTGGTACCATCTGCACAGCCTTAGGCTATGCCAACTTCTTCCTCTTCACCCTCGTGGCAACAATCCCAGCATTCTTGATCACTTATTTTGTGCCATTTGTTGAAACCCCAAAGAAGTAAATAACGAAACAATCCCAGCCTCCTCCCGTTTCCCTAAGAGAATAAGGCAATGCTGTGAGGAAGTTGTGTCTGGTGCTGTAATAGAACATACAATAGGGACAGGGATTCGTCTGTCCGCAAAGTGCGCAAGCAATTTTACCAACAACGATTAACGATATAGTACGGAGTAATATTCCCTCTCTCCTCCCCCTCAAGAGAGAAACTACAGCTCCTATTTATATATTATAGTATCATTCTCTTTAATAATGTGCCAGCCCCACTGCCTCAAGGTATTACCTTACCTCTGAGGGGGACGGGAAGGGGCTGTGCTTGGTTTGATTTTTATCTTTATATCTATGCAACAATCTCCTATGCCTTGGGAAGAACGCCCAGAAGGCTGCCACGATGTGATGTGGCGCTTCTCCCAAAATCCTATCATTCCTCGCAATCTTTTGCCCACCTCAAATAGTATTTTCAACAGTGCTGTTGTGCGGTTTGGCGAGGGCTTCGCAGGTGTTTTCCGATGCGACGACACCAACCGCCGTATGCGTCTACACGTTGGTTTTAGCGACGACGCTATCAACTGGAATATCAATCCCGAACCACTTACTTTCGTCTGCGACGATCCAGAGGTGGGACAATGGGTTTATGGTTACGACCCCCGTGTTTGCTTCATTGAAGACCGTTATTACGTTACTTGGTGCAACGGCTATCATGGCCCTACCATCGGTGTAGCTTATACCTTTGATTTCAAAACTTTCCACCAGCTCGAAAACGCTTTCATTCCCTTCAATCGCAACGGTGTACTCTTCCCGCGCAAAATCAATGGCCGTTTCGCCATGCTGAGCCGTCCCAGCGACAATGGGCACACGCCTTTTGGCGATATTTTCTATAGTGAATCGCCCGACATGGAGTTTTGGGGACACCACCGCCACGTGATGGCGCCCGCTCCCTTTGAGGACAGCGCTTGGCAATGCACCAAGATTGGCGCAGGACCTATCCCCATAGAGATTGAGGAAGGCTGGCTCTTGATTTACCACGGCGTATTGCAGTCGTGCAACGGCTTTGTCTATAGCTTCGGCTCTGCCATCTTGGACAAGGATGAGCCTTGGAAAGTAAAATTCCGTTCAGGCCCTTACCTCCTCTCCCCACAAACGCCTTACGAATGTATGGGCGACGTACCAAATGTATGCTTCCCTTGCGCCGCTTTGCACGACAAAGAGAACGACCGCATCGCTGTTTATTATGGCTGTGCCGACACTGTGACGGGCTTGGCGTTTGGACATATCTCCGAAATCGTTGAGTTTACAAAGAAGCATAGTATTGTCTAATCGGGCGATTATTCAGTTTTCTCCTAAATGATGTAGGGACGCCCGGTCTGAGCGTCCACGACAATGATTGGTAATCGGAATTTCTTACAATTAACACGAATCATTATCGGTGGACGCTCAGACTTATTGTTCCATTTCCCCTCGGCTTCAGCGAGGGACGGCTTTTGCTTATGAAAAAAACACTTGTTACTTTCTGTTGCGCCACCTTCGTTTGCCTTGGAGCTTTGGCGAAGGACGTGCTGGAGTATGTCAATCCCTTTGTTGGCACAACCAATTTCGGCACGACGCACCCCGGTGCAGTTTGCCCCAATGGCATGATGTCCGTTGTACCCTTCAATGTAATGGGTTCTGCGCAGAATGTGCAGGACAAAGACGCCCGCTGGTGGTCTACGCCCTATGAAAAGTATAACACCTTCTTCACTGGTTTTTCGCACGTCAATTTGAGTGGAGTCGGATGCCCCGACATGGGTTCTTTGCTCCTCATGCCAACAACTGGCGAACTGGAGGTTGATTATCATAACTACGGTAGCACCTACACTGCCGAAGCTGCGAAGCCGGGCTACTACACTAACTTTCTCACGAAACACCGCGTCAAGACCGAAGTAACCGCTACTCCTCGTTCCAGCATCGCCCGTTTCACTTTCCCGAAGGGGCAGAGCCATATTCTGCTTAATCTGGGGGAAGGATTGACAAATGAAAGTGGCGCAACAGTACGCTACGTAGGCAATGGCGAATTCGAGGGTTCAAAACTATTGGGCAACTTCTGCTACACTTCCCAAGCTGTGTTCCCCATCTACTTTGTGATGCGGGTACGAAAAACAGACGTTAAGATGGGTTACTTCAAGAAGCAACGTCCCATGACAGCCGAGGCAGAGTGGGACGCTGACGCAGGGAAGTATAAAATCTATACGCAGTATCAAAAAGAATTGTCAGGCGATGACATCGGGGCTTTCCTTTCCTTCCAAACCGAAGAGGGAGAAGAGGTAGAAGTGCAGATGGGCGTGTCCTTTGTTAGCACAGCCAATGCCCGAGAGAATTTGGAGGCTGAGCAAGGTAACAGACACTTCAATGACATCCTCGCCCAAGCGCAAGAAGCCTGGCGAAGCGACCTTTCTCGCATTCTTGTCGAGGGAGGAACAGAGGAACAACGCACCGTTTTCTACACCGCCCTCTACCACCTGCTCATGCACCCCAATGTGCTCAACGATGTAAATGGGCAATATCCTGCCATGGAAAGTCCCGAAATTCGCACAACCAAGTCGCAACGCTATACGGTCTACTCTCTTTGGGACACCTATCGTAACGTGCACCAACTCCTGACGCTCGTCTATCCCGAACGGCAAATGGCTATGGTGCAAACGATGGTAGATATGTATAAGGAGAGTGGTTGGTTACCAAAGTGGGAACTCTATGGCCGTGAAACTTTCACGATGGAGGGCGATCCTGCTATCCCCGTAATTGTCGATAGCTGGAACAAAGGTTTGCGCGACTTCGATGCGGCAGCGGCTTACGAAGCCATGATAAAATCTGCCACATCGCCAAGTGCGACGAACAAGATGCGCCCCGACAACGACGACTACCTCCACTTCGGCTACGTCCCCTTGCGAGCACCGTTTGATAACTCCGTCTCTCACGCTTTGGAATACTATGTTGCCGACGCAGCCCTTACCTCGTGGGCAAAATCCTTAGGAAAGACTGCCGACGCGGAGCGTTTCCACAAACAATCGCAGGGCTATCGCCACTACTTCGACCGCTCCACAGGTCTACTCCGTCCCATTCTCCCCAACGGGCAGTTCCTCACGCCTTTCGACCCTATGCAAGGTGCGAACTTTGAGCCATCGCCAGGCTTCCACGAAGGCAACGCTTGGAACTACACTTTCTTCGTACCACACGATGTAAAAGGGTTGATCAAACTCATGGGAGGCGAAAAGGCTTTCACGCAGAAGCTCCAAAGTGTGTTTGACCGCAACATCTACGACCCTGCCAACGAGCCAGATATTGCCTACCCCTACCTATTCTCTTATATCAAGGGCGAGGAGTGGCGCACACAACTCCTCACGCAGAAACTCTTGGCACAACATTTCACTTCTCAACCGAACGGTATTCCTGGCAACGACGATACTGGCACAATGTCGGCTTGGGCAATTTTTGCGATGATCGGTCTTTACCCCGACAATCCTGCCCAACCTTCTTACACCCTCACCGCCCCTGTGTTCGACAAGGTAACTATCCGCCTCAACCCACGCTATCACCAAAAAGAAACGCTGACCATCACTTGCCAAGCTCCCAAAGAAGGCTTCCGCAAAGTGAAGTCTGTCAAACTCGGTGACCGCACGTTGAACCGCTACCGCCTTTCACACAGCGAGCTATTACAAGCCCAATCACTCCACTTCCTCTGCGAGCCATTCGCAGAGAAATAAGGGAAACTGTTCCTCTTCGCTTTGACATTTCGGCACGCCTTTGCCCACTTTCAAACGCATCAAAATGGAAAAAAGCAGGCAACATTATGCCCACATCGTGCAGAAATGTGTATCTTTGTACTCGCAAAATGTAGATAGCAGGGCTCACAGTGTTCATTCTCTGAGCCCTGCCATAGAAATTAACTATGGCTTCATTACAAGAAAAATTAGAACGGTACACACTACCACAGCAATTTAAGGCCGCTGGCATCTATCCCTACTTTCGTGAAATCGAAGGAAAACAAGGCACCGAAGTAGAGATGGGCGGTAAGCACGTTTTGATGTTCGGCTCAAACGCCTACACCAGTCTTACTGGCGACGAACGTGTGATCGAAGCAGGCGTAGAAGCTCTACGCAAGTATGGCGCGGGCTGTGCAGGCTCACGCTTTTTGAATGGAACTCTCGACATCCACGTTCAGCTTGAGCGTGAACTCGCAGAGTTTGTAGGCAAAGACGATGCGCTTTGCTTCTCTACAGGATTTAGCGTTAACTCTGGCGTAATTCCTTGCCTTACTGGTCGTGAGGATTACATCATCTGTGACGACCGTGACCACGCCTCTATTGTGGATGGTCGCCGTCTTTCGCTCTCAAAGCAGCTCAAGTACAAGCACAACGACATGGCTGATTTGGAGAAGCAGTTGCAGAAGTGTCCAGAGGATGTGATCAAGCTCATCGTTGTCGATGGCGTGTTCTCTATGGAGGGCGACTTGTGCAAACTCCCCGAGATTGTGGCTCTGAAGCATAAGTATAAGAATGTTTCTATCTTGGTGGACGAGGCGCACGGTATCGGTGTTTTCGGACGCGATGGTAGAGGTGTGTGCGACCACTTCGGCTTGACGCACGAGGTAGACCTTATTATGGGTACATTCAGTAAGTCGCTCGCTTCAATTGGTGGTTTCATCGCTGCCAGCGATGCGATCATCAACTACCTCCGCCACAATGCCCGCACTTACATCTTCAGTGCTTCCGACTCTCCAGCTGCGACAGCCTGTGCACGTCGTGCTTTGCAAATTTTGCAAGAAGAGCCTGAACGCATTGAGAAGTTGTGGCACGTAACGAACTATGCCTTGGATAAATTCCGTGAGGCTGGTTTCGAGATTGGCGATACAGAGAGTCCAATCATTCCGCTCTACGTGCGTGACATGGACAAGACTTTCATCGTAACGGCTCGTGCCTTTGAGGAAGGTGTGTTCATCAACCCTGTAATTCCACCAGCCTGCGCGCCGCAAGACACTTTGGTGCGCTTCGCCCTGATGTCCGAGCACACGCACGAGCAAGTAGACCGTGCCGTAGCTGCTTTGACCAAGGTGTTCAAGGAGTTGGACATAATTAAATAAGACAGCGTCTTACATTCCCATCGCCCGCCCCTCTGCTCTTAGGAACAGAGGGGCGGGTTTTCTTTTGCCTTTTTCTCCCTTGCGTAACAAATGTTACGCCTTTGACAGCCTATCCTGCCTATCTTTGCATTGTCTATAAAGGACAGCCTCACAGAACATAACAATTTAAGTAATCAATATGAGTCATCAAATGTTTTGTTTCCAATGTCAGGAAACTGCCAAGAATGAAGGATGTATGATCAAGGGCGTTTGCGGTAAGGATGCACCTACTGCCAATGCGATGGACTTGCTCATTTTCGTTGTCCGTGGCATTAGCACAATCACTGATGCTATGCGCAAAGCTGGTCAGCCCGTAGATAATAAGGTGAATATTCTCGTGAACGATGCCCTGTTCTCTACCATCACCAATGCAAACTTCGACATTGAGAGCATCAAGGTACGCATCGACGAAGCTCTCGCTGTACGTGATGCTTTGAAGAAAGAAGCCACTGCGGCTGGCGTTACCCTTCCCACACTCGACTGCTTGGAGTGGACAGGCACACGTGCCGACTATGACGAGAAGGCTGTGAGCGTAGGCGTTTTGGCAGAGGAAGACCTCGACAAGCGTTCGCTCAAGGAACTGATTATTTATGGACTCAAGGGTATGGCGGCTTATCAAGAGCATGCCGCTCGCCTTGGCTATGAGGACGAAGGTGCATACGCATTCCTCCAGCACGCTCTCGCAGCCACGGCAACGAGCGACCTCGACGTGCCTGCGCTCATTG